>NZ_JBVHXY010000019.1:0-77113 GCF_055569215.1 Kitasatospora sp. NPDC029312
ATCAACGCCAACGGCTTCCGTGAGCTGCTCGAGGGCCAGAAGGTCGAGTTCGACGTCACGCAGGGCCAGAAGGGCCCGCAGGCCGAGAACATTCGCCCGCTGTAGTTCTCTGCGATGGCTCACGCCTAGCAGTGACGGGCCCGCACCGCGCATTTCGATGCGCGATGCGGGCCCGTCGGCGTTTCCGCGTGACGCTCCCCGCTTCAGGAGCGGAGGTCCGCTCCCCCGGGCGCCTCGGCGGCGGGCTGGGCGGCAGCGGAGGGCTCGGCGGCGGACTGACCGGCCGACGCCGTGGCGGGCTGAGCGGCGGGTTCCGCGGTCACGGCGTTGTACTCGGCGAGGCTCGCCCGGGTGAAGCCGAAGAAGTAGGTGGCCAGGAAGCCCACCACGTAGCCGGTCAGCAGGCCACCGCCGTACACGGCGGCGCTCGCGGCCATCCCGTGCGGGCCGGCCAGCAGCGGGAACAGCGCCCAGCCGGAGGGGCCGACCGCGGTGGAGCCGACCGCGCTGCCGAGCTGGCCCGCCACCCCGACGAAGGCGCCCCCGGCCGCACCGCCCACGCAGGCCGTCACGAAGGGGCGCCCCAGCGGCAGGGTGACCCCGTAGACCAGGGGCTCGCCGACACCGAGCAGCCCGGCCGGGAGCGCGGACCTGATGACGGCCCGGATGGACGCGTTGTGGCGCAGCCTGAGGTAGACGGCCGCGGCGCAGCCGACCTGTCCGGCGCCGGCCATGGCGAGGATCGGCAGCAGGACGGTGGAGCCCTGTTGCTGGATGAGCGTGGCGTGGATCGGGATCAGCGCCTGGTGCAGGCCGAGCATGACCAGCGGCAGGAAGAGGCCGCCGAGCACCAGTCCGGCGAGCAGGCCCCCGTGGGCGAGCAGCCAAGTGGCGGCGTGGCCGATGGCGGTGGAGACCTCCCCGGCGATGAACATCAGGCCGAACAGGGCGGCGAGGCCGCCGACCAGGACGGTGACGGTGGGGGTGAGCAGGACGTCGAGGGCGTCGGGCAGGAGCCGCCGGGCCCAGCGCTCGACCTGGACGGCCAGCAGCGCGGCGCCGAGCGCTCCGACCACACCGCCCTGCCCGGGGGTGAGGTGGTGGCCGAAGGCCTCCACCTTGGCGACGCCCGCGTAGACGATCACACTGGCCACGGCCCCGCCCAGCACGGGCGTGCCGCCGAACTCCTTCGCCGTGTTGTAGCCGACGAAGACGGCGAGCAGGGACATGAACCCCGCCGAGACCGGCCCGAGGGCGGTGACCAGCCCGGGCGCCCAGCCGAGGTTGGCGAGGGCGCCGGAGAGGGCGGCGACGATGCCGCAGCCGATCAGGGCGGGGATCAGCGGGACGAAGATGTCGGCGATCCTGCGCAGTGCCCGTTTCACCGGGGTCGCGTTGCGGACGCGAGCCTCGGCCCGGATCCGCGCGCCGCTCTCGGCGAGGTCCGCCGCGGTGGGGACGGCGCCGGCCCCTGGAGCGGCCGCTGAGACGGCCCCAGGACCGGCCCCCGGACCGATCGAGGCAGCGGCGGCGCCGCCGGAGTCCAGGAGCCGGCGCAGCTGCGCGGTGACGCCGGCGACGGCTCCGGGGCCGAGGACGATCTGGTAGGTGTCGTCCTCGACGGTGCCGAGGACGGCCGGCAGCGCCCGCAGGGCCTCGTGGTCGACCAGCGAGCGGTCCGTCAGGCCCAGCCGCAGCCGGGTCATGCAGTGGGCGACCGAGCGGATGTTGGGGGCGCCGCCGACCAGCGGGAGGATCGCCTCGGCCGTGGCGCGGTTCTTCTCGTCCGACATGCCGGGGGACGTACCCGGATGGTCGCCGGGCTCAACCGGCGCGGTGCGGTTCGTCCTCCGACCGCATCGTGGTGCGCACCCGGTGCACGTACCGGTCGACCAGGTGGCGCAGCACGCTGACGGTGGCGGCGACGTCCGGCTCCGGGACGCCGTCCAGTGCACTGGTCAGTCCGGCGATGTTGGCCTGTTTCAGCCGGTCGAGCATCGTCCGCCCGTCGGCGGTGATGGCCACCTGGCGGGCCCTGCGGTCCAGCGCGTCGTGGCTGCGTTCCACCAGGTGCTGGCCCTGGAGGCGGTCGATCTGGCGGGTGACGTGGGAGGGCTTGACCATCAGCCGGTCGGCCAGGTCGCTCACCCGGCTGGCCCCTTCGGCCTCGGCGAGGGCGCGCAGCAGGTAGACGTCCGAGCGGGCGGCCGTGATGCCGGCCCGGGCCGTGCGGCGTTCGTGCTCCTGCGAGCGCGTCAGCAGGTAGGCCAGGGAGGCCAGTACGGCCTCCAGGTCGGAGGTGGTGGTCCGATCGTCTTCGGCGTCCGGCATGGGGGAACTGTAGCGATCCGGTACGGGCCGCGGCTGCACCGGGCACCGGTGACCGGATTTCGGACAGATTCGGCCGTCACCCGATGCGCCCTTTCCTCACCACGGACCGCGAGTTAGCGTGACGATCAGTTAGTTGCTTTTGGCACGTAAATTGCGCGCCTCAGCGGCCCCGACGACCTGCGCCGCCACACCCGCAGGCCCACCGGCACCGCCGGCCCCACCCAGCTCCGAGAAGGGGAGCCTCCTGATGGCCACTGCCGCGAAGACCCCACGCTTCAGCCACCCCGCCGCCCGCGGCGCCTGCCCGTTCGCCCCGCCGCCCGTCTACCAGCAGGCCCGGCAGGAGGAGCCGATCAGCCGCGTCTCCCTGTGGGACGGCTCCACGACGTGGCTGGTCACCCGCCACGAGGACGTCAAGGCGGTCCTCGCCGACGCGCGGTTCAGCTCCGACTCCACCCGCCCGGGCTTCCCCTTCATCAGCGCGGGTGCCCGACAGCTGAACGCCGGTCAGCCCACCTTCATCCGGATGGACGACCCCGAGCACTCCCGGCTGCGCCGGATGCTCACCGGCGAGTTCATGATCAAGAAGGTCGAGGCGCTGCGCCCCGAGATCCAGCGCATCGCCGACGAGCTGCTGGACCGGATGACCGAAGGATGCTCCAGCGCCGACCTGGTTCGCGAGTTCGCCCTCCCTCTGCCGTCCCTGGTGATCTGCCTGCTGCTCGGCGTCCCCTACCAGGACCACGCCTTCTTCCAGGAGTGCAGCCGCGTCCTGCTGCGCCGTGACTCCCCGGCCGAGGAGGTCACCGCCGCCCAGGACCGGCTGGCCGACTACCTGGTCAAGCTCACCGAGGCCAAGCGCAGCGAACCCGACGACGGCATCCTCAGCCGCCTGGTGGAGCGCGGCGACCTGAGCACCGAGGAGATCGGCGCGATGGGCCGGCTGCTGCTGGTCGCCGGACACGAGACCACCGCGAACATGACCGCGCTCTCCGTCCTCGCCCTGCTGCGCAACCCCGAACAGCTCGACTTCCTGCGCAAGCACCCCGAGTCCGTCCCCGGCGCGGTCGAGGAACTGCTGCGCTACCTGACCATCGTGCACTCCGGGCTGACCCGGGTCGCCACGGAGGACGTCGACCTGGGCGACGTGCGGATCCGCGCGGGCGAGGGCGTCATCTGCATGGTCAACACGGCGAACCGGGACGAGCAGGAGTTCCCCGGCGGTGACGACCTCGACGTGACCCGCGACGCGCGCCGCCACCTGGCCTTCGGGTTCGGCGTCCACCAGTGCCTGGGGCAGCCCCTCGCCCGGCTGGAACTGCAGATCGCGCTGAACACCGTGCTGCGGCGGTTGCCCGGGCTGCGCCTGGCCGTCCCGTTCGAGGAGGTCAGCTTCCGCGGCGAGATGCTCATCTACGGCGTCCACGAACTGCCGATCGCCTGGTGATCCGGCCGGTTCCACCGGATCCTGCCCCAACCCCGGGCACCGCGCACCGCCCACGCCGCAGTGAGCAGTGAGCACCGCGCACTGAGCAGTGAGCACCGCGCACCGAGCGCGCCGACGCGCCCACCATCCAGCGGAGCCGGCCCCGTCGGGGGCCCTCCCCGTCCGCCATGTCCCGAAGGGAAGACCATGCTCATCCAGATCGACCAGGAGAAGTGCTGCGGCGCCGGCCACTGCGTACTCGCCGCCCCCGACGTCTTCGACCAGCGCGACGAGGACGGCATCGTCGTCCTGCTGGACGCCGAACCGCCCGCCGAACTCCACCAGGCCGTCCAGGACGCCGCCGCGGTCTGCCCGGCCGCGGCCATCCGCCTGGAGCAGGTGTGACCGCTCTGCGGGACGTCGCCGTCGTCGGCGCCGGTGCCGCAGGGCTGCACGCCGCCGAGGCGCTGCGCCGGGCCGGCTACGACGGCCGCCTCACCCTGATCGGGGCCGAGGACGAACTGCCGTACGACCGGCCGCCGTTGTCCAAGCACCTGCTCGGCGGGGAGTGGCAGCCCGACCGCCTCGCGCTGCGCGGACCCCAGGCGCTGGAGGAGCTCCGGCTCGACCTGCGCCTGGGGGTCCCGGCCGACCGCCTGGACCGCCGGGAGCGGACCGTACACCTCGCCGACGGCCACCGGGTACGCTGCGAGGCCGTCATCGTGGCCACCGGGGTTCGCCCGCGCCGGCTCCCCGGCGCCGACGCTCCGCTGACCGGTGCCCACGTGCTGCGCACCCTCGCCGACGCCCTCGCCCTGCGCGAGGAACTCCGCGCAGGCGTCCGGCTGTTGGTGGTCGGCGGCGGACTGCTCGGCGCCGAGGCGGCCGCCACCGCCGTGGGACTCGGCGCCGAGGTGACGTGGCTGGCGTCGACCGCCGTTCCCCAGGCCGCCGTCCTCGGCACCGAGACGGCGGCGCTGCTGGCAGGCCTGCACCGCGAGCACGGGGTGCGGATCCACCGGGGCACGGCCACCGCACTGCTCCGACGGCACGGCCGGGCCGTCGGCGTGCGCCTGGCCGACGGCTCCGAACTGGCTGCCGACGCCGTCCTGATGGCCATCGGCTCCGAACCGGCCACCGAGTGGCTGGCCGACAGCGGCGTCCCGCTGGACGACGGAGTGGTCTGCGACGCCTACTGCGCCGCCGGCCCGGGCGTCTGGGCCGCCGGCGACGCCGCCTCCTGGCCCGACCCGCACACCGGCCGCCACCGCCGCCTGGAGCAGCGCACCAACGCCACCGAGCAGGCGATGCACGCCGCCCGGAACCTGCTGGCCGGGCCGGACGGCGTCCGGCAGGCCTACCAGCCGGTCCCGTACCTGTGGACCGATCAGTACGGACTGCGGGTCCAGGCGTTCGGCCGGCCCGGTGACGCCGACCAGTTCGAGGTGGTCGACGGCAGCCTCGCCGAACACCGCTTCGCCGCCGTCTGCGGCCGGGACGGCGTGGTCACGGGCGCGGTCGGCATCGCCTCCGCCCGCGCCCTGCGCCAACTGCGGGCCCAAGTGGCGGCGCACAGCGCGTGGCCGTCCGGGGCGGGCTGACTTCCGCCATCGATGAGGTGCCCCGCCGCCCCGGCCCCACCCGGCCGGGGCGGCGGGCGTTCCTGTCCTGACGTACGGGCCGGGCCGAACCGTTCGGGGACGACGCTCGAAGCGGTCGTATCCGGGGGCGTAGTGATCCGGTGACGCGGAAGGCGTCATTCCGTCGATTGTTCGTACTAGCTTCGATCGTGCACGCCCACTCCGCCGCCTCCCGGCCCCCTTGCGGGAGAGGCGCACAACGGGCGTGTCCTCACCCGCACTTCACTCAGGAGCACCGCATGCCCACCGTGACGACCCGCCACGCGACCGCCGTCCGCACGCTGGCCGGCACCGTCCTGGCCGCCGCCCTGCTGGTGCCCACCGCGACGGCTTGCGGCCCCACCTCCGACGCACCCGCCAGCACCGCGGCGGCCGACGCACCCGCCACGAGCGCGCCGGCCACCACCGCCGCCACGCAGGCCACTTCGGCCACGCCCGACACGAACAACACCACGCCACCCAGCGCCGCGCCGACCAAGCACGCCACCACCGTGCCGGCCGCCACGCCCGACGCGCGCCACAGCACCGCGCCCGCCGCCCCGGGCAAGGGCGCCTCCCCGGTCCGCACCCAGACCCTGGTGGACGGCAGCACCGCCGAGATCCGCGACCTCGGCAACCAGCGCTACCAGGCCAGGATCGTCAGCCGCGGCGACGTCCTGGCCACGCTGGAGACCACCGACACCGACGCCGGGCTCGACGCCAACGACATGTTCGTCGTGCTCTCGATGGACGGAACGGTCCACTCCTGGATGGGCGGTGGGCACCAGGGCCCGGGCACCTTCAAGCTCGCGGGCGGCTGGACGGCCAAGGTCACGAAGGTCGGCGAACTGCACTACCGCGCGCAGATCATCGGCAACGACAACGCGGTGGACGGGACGTGGGAGGCGAACCAGCACGACGCCGGCGGCGTCGCCAACGGCGTCTACATCGTCCTCACCGCGGGCGGCGAGATCAGCGCCCACATGTGAGTCGAACGGCCGCTACGACATCGGGCGGCCCTGTTGTCCGGCCGTTCCTTCCGTCCCGGTCCTGCGATCCGAACCGGGCGTCCGGTCGGCGGAGTCGAGCGTTCGGCCGTCCGGCCCACCGGACCCGTCCAGGACGGCGAAGGCCGGGTCGAATCCAGTCAGGTCGCGGCTGGCCGCCCACAGTCGGGCCGCGGCCGTGGCGTCGGCCAGGTGGTCCCACAGCGGTTCGGCCCTCGGTGTGCCGCGCAGTCCGAAGGCCCGGGGGCTCCACAGCCGGCCGCCGCGGACGTTCGGGTCGAGCACGGCCCGGACGGCGGGCCACGCGGCGGCGTCCTTGCCCTGGACGACGAGACCGAGCGGCAGGTGGCGCACCCGGTCGCCGGTGGTCCGGACGTGGAACGGCGGGCGCGAAGGGGTGAGGGAGTCGAGTGCGCCGCCGGGGTGGACGAGGATGCTCAGCGTCGTGCTGTCGGCGGCGCGCAGGCGGCGGTCGAGCTCGACGGCGAAGAGCATCTGGGCCAACTTCGAGCGTCCGTAGGCCCGTTTGGGCCGGTAGTCGCGGGCGCTCTGGAGGTCGTCGAAGTCCAGGCGTTCGGTCTTGGCGGCGAAGCTGCCGGTGGTCACGATCCGGCTGCCCGGCGTTGCCGAGAGCAGTGGTGCCAGGAAGTGGGCCAGCGCGAAGTGCCCCAGGTGGTTGGTGCCGAACATCAGCTCGTGGCCGTCCCCGGTCTGCCGGCGCGGTGGATGGTCGAGGGCCACACCGGCGTTGTGGACCACCGCGTCGAGGCGGTCCAGCCGGAGCGCGCCCACGGAGGCCCGGAGCGAGCCGAGGTCGGCCAGGTCCAGGGGCAGGTGTCTCACCTCGGCGCCGGGGACGCGCGAGTGGATGGAAGCGATCGCGGTTTCGGCCTTCGCCGGGTCACGGCTGCCGAGCACGACGGTGGCCCCGGTGCCGGCGAGCTGCTCGGCGACGAAGTACCCGATGCCCGCGTTGCCGCCGGTGACCAGGAAGGTCTTCCCGTCCGCGCGGGGCAGCCGGTGGACGTCCCAGCGCAGGACCTTGGGTACGGATGACATGGCGGGCTCCCGGAGTCGAGCTGGTCTGGAGTCGGGCGGGCCGGAACTTCGCCACCGGTCACGCCCGGTCCCCAGCCTCCCCGGGGCCACTCACATCCCACTGACAGGCCGCTGTCCGCGCTGACGGCCGGCCGGTATCGCGCGACGCGGCGCCAGTGACGGATCGACGCCGGTGGTCGGCCGCCTCGGGAGCGGGCCGACCACCGGCGTACGGGTGGTGCCGTGCGGCGGTCAGGCGGTCAGGCGGTCAGGCGGTCAGGCGGTCAGGCGGTCAACTGCCGGGCGGTCAACTGCCGGGCGGCCTACTTGGTCTCGACTCGCCCGACCGGGTCGGGCCCGGTGGTCAGCTCCTCGCACGCGGCGTGCCAGGCGCGGTCACCGGGGTTCAGCTCGGTGCGCAGGTAGGCGGCGGTGAGCCGGGCGAGGGCGGCGACCCGCTCGGGGTTCTCGTCGGTGGTCTCGGCGGCGTCGTATCCGGCGATCCCGCCGAGTCCGTGTTCGGCGTCGAACAGGGTCAGCAGTGTCTTGGGGCCGGGGGCGAGGGCGTAGGGGTCGGCGTGCCAGTCCGGCCCGACGTCGGTGAAGTGCCGGGAGTCGTCCTTGTCGCCGGCGACGACCAGCGCGGGTGTGGTCATGGTGGAGAAGTCGATGCCCCGCAGGATCGGCCACTGCTCGGCCATGGGCCCGTTCTGGACGTCACCCCGGCCGGGCGCGGCCAGGAGTACGCCGGCCTTGATCCGGTCGTCGGCGAGATGTGCTTCCTCCCCGGTCTCGGGGTCGGTGAGCCCGGCGCCCAACAGCAGGCTGGCGGTGAAACCGCCGAGCGAGTGTCCGGCCAGGGCGACCTTGGTGCGGTCGATCCGCCCGGCGAGCTGCGGCACGGCGTTCTCGATCACGTCCAGCCGATCGAGGATGTGCGTCATGTCCTCGGCGCGGGAGCGCCAGAAGAACGGCGCGCCAGGGGCGTCGGCGACGAGGTGGGTGAGCGTCCGGGAGGTGAGGTGGGTGGGCTGGACGACGACGAATCCATGGGACGCCCAGAAGTCGACGAGCGGCGCGTAGCCGTTCAGCGAGGAGAGGTGGTTCGAGGGGCCGTGGCCGTGGGAGAGGAGGAGGACGGGGAGGCCGCCCCCGGTCGCGGGTGCCGAGACCCGTAGGTGGAGCTCGACGGGACGCCCGGGCACGGGTAGGACGACAGGGCTGAGGGAGAGGACCGGGACGGGCGCGCGCAGGGCGTCGGCGGTGGCGGGCCCGGTGGTGGAGGCGGAGTTGCTCACGATGCGGGTTGCCTTTCGACAGGCGGCTGCCGGTCCGCGGGCGGGTGTCGGCAGACGCGTGCGGGGCGATCGGCGGCGGCCGGCCCCTTTCGGATAAGCTGAAGCGGAACAGTGCTCCACTTAATATCCGGATCACTGCTCCGTTTTGTCAAGCGGTACTGAAGGAGCAACCTCATGACCTCCGAGAGCCCCGCCGGCCGGCCATCGACCCGGAACCCGCGGGCCGACGCCCAGCGCAACCGGCAGACGGTGCTCGCCGCCGCCGCCGAGGTGTTCGTCGCCTCCGGCGTCGACGCGCCGATCCGGCAGATCGCTACCCGGGCGGGCGTCGGAATGGCCACCGTCTACCGCCACTTCCCCACCCGGTCGGACCTCGTCACCGCCGTCTACCGGCACCAGATCGAGGCCTGCGCCGAGGCCGGCCCGAGGCTGCTGGCCGCCGCCGACTCCCCGTTCGACGCGCTGCGCCAGTGGATCGACCTCTTCGTGGACTTCCTGGTCACCAAGCACGGACTCGCCGACGCCCTGCAGTCCGACAGTGACCGCTTCGCGGCGCTGCACACCTACTTCCTCGACCGCCTGTTGCCCGTCTGCGCCCAACTGCTCGACGCCGCGGTCGAGGCCGGCGACATCAGGCCCGGCACTCAGCCGTACGAGCTGATGCGCGGCATCGGCAACCTCTGCATCGGACGCGACACCGACTCCCGCTACGACCCCAGGCGCCTGGTCGACCTGGTCCTCCGGGGAATGCGGCGATCCGGACCGGCCTGACGCCCACGGCCGGGAACCGGAACCGGTCTGCGCGGAGGCGTCCGCCGTCGGCATGCTGGCGGCGGACGCGCCCGCACCGACAGCGCCGACAAGCTGGAGCTGCGCGCCGTCATCGGAACCCAGCTCACCGACGCCCCGCGCTGACCGCGCGGCTGTCGCGGCGGCGCCGGCGGCGCCTCGGGTCTCGGTACCGCCGGGTGGCCGGCCCGCTCCCGTCAGTGCGGGAGCACCCAGCCCGGCCGCCACGTCCCGGCGGCGTCGCGGCCGACCGCCGCCGTGGCGGCGAGGTGGGCGCGGAGGGTGGCCAGCGCCGGGTGGGCGTTGTCCCGGTGCCAGAGGAGCGAGTGCGGGTACACGGGCGTCGGGTCGGTCACGGGGATCCGGCGCAGGCCGTAGCCGGCGGGCCAGACCAGGCGGGTCTGCTCGCTCATGAAGGTCGCCAGGGCCGGGGTGTCGGCGATGGTGTCGAGGAGGGCGTCGGAGCCGAAGTTGGGGCCGGTCGCCTCGATGGTGAGGCCGAACTCGGCGACCAGGTCGTCGTAGTAGGCGCCCCACTCGGTGCCGGGGACGATTCCGGGCATCCAGATCCGGTGGCCGACCAGGTCGGCGACGGTCACGGACTTGGCACCCGCCAGCGCGTGGGCGGGCCCGGTGAGCAGGTGGAGCGGCTCGTCGAACACCCGCACCGACTCGATGTCGCCGGGGAGGGGCCGGCCCGGCATGGCGACGGCGCGGAAGGACGCGTCGATCGCACCGGAGCGGATGGCGGTGACGGCCTTCTCGACGTCAAAGAGCATCACCACGTCGAGGTCGATCTCGGGGTGCGCGCGGTGGAAGCCGCGCATCAGGCCCGACTGCGCGCTCCGCGAGGTGAGCACGTCGACGCGCAGCGGGCGGCGGCCGGCGTGCACGGACGACACCGCGCGTTCGGCGACGCGCAGCAGTTCGCGTGCGTGCGGCAGGAAGGCCTGCCCGTCGATGGTCGGCTCGGCGCCGCGCGGCGTACGGGTGAACAGCCGGACGCCGAGGTCGCGCTCCAGCGCGGCGACCCGCTTGGAGACGGCCTGCTGGGTGACCGCGAGGTCGACGGCGGCCTTCTGGAACTGGCCGGCCTCCGCGATGGCGACGAAGGTGCGCACTGCTTCGAGATCCATGGCGGCCAACCCTAGTGAACAACCTGTGGTTGTGCGTATGCCGGGGGTCGGTTGTTTGACCAGCCACT
Source organism: Kitasatospora sp. NPDC029312 (assembly GCF_055569215.1). Classification (NCBI taxonomy): domain Bacteria; kingdom Bacillati; phylum Actinomycetota; class Actinomycetes; order Kitasatosporales; family Streptomycetaceae; genus Kitasatospora; species Kitasatospora sp. NPDC029312. The sequence goes on from NZ_JBVHXY010000019.1 coordinate 10,713, forward strand.
GTGGTCTCCGATTAGCTCTCATCGGTCAACTCCGGTTTGTTCGGTCGAGGCATCGAGGGGAGCCGCACACGATGGGCAGGAGACGGCTGGGCCGGCGGTTCGGCTGGCTGTGGGCGGCGTACGCGGTGAGCGCGTACGGGTCCGGGCTGGGCTTCGGGGCCCTGCCGTTGATCGCCGTGACGGCCTTGCACGCCTCGCCCGCCGAGGTGTCCGCGCTGTCCGCGACGGGCCCCGCGGTGGGCACGCTGATCGCGCTGCCGCTGGCGCCGTGGGTGGAGTTCCGGAGCAAGCGCCCGGTGATGATCGCCATGGACCTGGCCCGGTTCGCGGCGATGGCGACGATCCCGGCCGCCTACGCCCTCGGTTGCCTCGGTTTCGTCCAGCTGCTCGTGGTTTCGACGGTGGTCGCCGCCGCCAAGATCGCGTTCAACGCGGCCGGCGGCGCCTTCCTGAAGGCGCTGGTCCGGCCGGCTGACCTGCTCACCGCCAACGCGCGCTTCGAATCGACGAACTGGAGCTCCATCGCGGTCGGGCCGCCGCTGGGCGGGGCGGCGATCGGCCTGTTCGGGCCGGTCACCACCGTGGTGGCCGATGCGCTCAGCTACCTGCTCTCGGCGCTGGGCATCGCCGCGATCCGCGGCCGGGAGGAGACGCCCGAGGCGCCCGAGCGGAGCACGGTGCGGGCGGGCGCGGTACGGGCGGGCAGTGCAGGGACGAGCAGTGCCCGGCCCGGCGGCGCACGGGCGGGCACGGTGCTCGACGGCTGGCGGCACATCATGGGCGATCCCGGGTTGCGAGCGCTCTACCTCAACAACATGCTCGTCTCCGGTCTGATCATGGCTACCGAGCCGGTGCTCGCCGTCCTCCTGCTCCGCCGCCTGCACTTCGCCCCGTGGCAGTACGGCCTCGCCTTCGCGGCGCCCTGCCTCGGCGGGCTGATCGGCTCCCGGCTGGCCCAGCGCGTCGTGACCCGCTACGGCCGCGACCGGGTGTTCCGGACGGTCGGCACCCTGCGCGCCGTCTGGCTGATCGGCCTGGTCCTGGTCCGCCCGGGCGTCGTCGGACTCGTCACGGTGATGGCCGTCGAGTTGGCGATCATCGTCAACATGAGCCTCTACACCCCGGTGCTGGCCACCTACCGGCTCGAACGCACGCCCACGCACCTCGTCGCCCGCACCCTGTCGGCCTGGTCGATCGGCCAGCAGGCGGCCATCGCCTCGCTCACCGCGCTCGGCGGCCTGCTGGCCGACGTCACCGGTCCGCGCGCGGCCCTCGCGGTCGCGGGACTGCTCATCCTGGCGACCCCGCTCCTCCTCCCCCGGCCCGGCCAGACCCCGCAGCTCCGGCCGGACCCGTCCCCCAACCCCTGAGAGATGTCGGTGCGAGGGGAGCGGGTGGGCACGGCGGTCCTCCTGGCGGGGCTGGCGACGGCCTCGGGCCGGCGGTTCGTGGCGGTCAGACCGTCCGGCGCACGGCGATGACGTTGTCGGTGACGGTCGCGCGCTGTCCTTCGGGGCCGGTCGCAGTACGCCGGGGCGCGTGGCAGCGCTCGATGTGCCAGCCGTCGCCGAGGCGCAGGTCGGCGAGGGCCTCCTCGGCCGTGGGGAAGCGCACGTCCTGCCCCGCCTGCCAGGACCACGGCGCCACCGAGGCGTGGTCCACCACGATCAGCAGGCCGTTCGGAGCCACCGCCGCCGCGGCGCGGCGCAGGACCTGGGCGCGGGGGATCTCCACCGGCGTGTGGAAGTAGCCGGCGCTCACCAGGTCGAAGTGGCCCTCCGGGAAGGTCCGGGCCAGGTCGTGGCGGACGGGGTGGACGCGGGCGGACAGCCCGGCGGTCCTCGCCCGCTCGGCGACGCGGTCGAGGGCGGTCCGCGCGACGTCGACGGCGGTGACGTCCCAGCCCCGGGCGGCGAGCCAGAGCGCGTCGCCGCCGTGTCCGCAGCCCAGGTCCAGCGCCGCGCCGGGGGTGGACACGAGGGCGGTGACGAGCTCCTCCAGGACGGCGTTCGGCTCGGTGCCCCACTGGGCGTCGAGGCGGGAGTAGTGGTTCTCCCAGAAGGTCGCGGAGTCGTCGGCGGTCTGCATGGCTGGTCCTCTCGTCGGGCGGGGGCGGTTCGCCGCGGCCGTGCGGCCCGGGCGTCCGGAACGACGGTGCGCCCCGCCCTGCCGGGCTTGCAAGGAAGCATGCCGTTTCGGCAACCTGGCCGGCATGGGCACCACGAAGAAGGACGTCCTGGCCTCGGTCGGCCCCCGGCTGCGCGAACTGCGGCACCGGCGCGGGATGACGCTGGCGGAACTCGCCGAACGGACCGGGATCAACGAGAGCACCCTGTCCCGGCTCGAGGGCGGCAGCCGCAAGCCCACCCTGGAGCTGCTGCTGCCGCTCGCCGACGTCCACGCCGTCCCGCTGGACGAGCTCGTGGGCGCGCCCCGCACCGGCGATCCGCGCATCCACCTGCGCCCGGTGGTCCGGGACGGGATGACGTACGTGCCGCTCAGCCGCCCCGGCGGTGTCCAGGCCCACAAACTGCTGATCCCGCCGCGGCCGGACAGCGAACCGGAGCTGAAGACCCATGAGGGGTTCGAGTGGGTCTATGTGCTCAGCGGACGGCTGCACCTGCTGCTCGGCGACCAGAGCCTGGTGCTCAAAGCGGGTGAGGCCGCCGAGTTCGACACCCACGTGCCGCACTGGCTCGGGCCCGACGGCGACAAGGCCGTCGAACTCCTGGTCCTCTTCGGGCACCAGGGCGAACGGGCCCACCTCCGGGCTCGCACGGTACCTGACGACGCATCATAGTCCTGGTGGCCGAGCCCTGTTCGGGTACCGGGCGGCCGCCGGGCGGTCCGCCACGCGGTACCACCGGCCGCACGCCCGGCGGCGCCCCCACTGATCGGTCCACGGTCAAGCTCGGGTCAAGGATTACGCCGTAGGGGCCGCGACCCCCTATCCTGGGGCGGATTCGAACAGACACCTCGTTCGGTGAGGCGTCTTCACGGACACAGGCCACTGATCCCACCCGTCGAGAGACGCTCCGGATCAGGACAGGTCTCCCCGGCTCAAGGGGTGACCCCAAGTGGCTTCCCGTCGGGCAACGACCAGGGACACGCCGTGGAGTGCCAAAGCTCTGACGAGTGGGGGTGCCCAGGCGGCGACGTCGGTCTCCCCCTGCCGCGCCGCCGCGACCTCGATGCGCGGCCGAGACCGGGAGGAGGCGTGATGGACGAAGGTCCTGGCCATAGTCGGCCCTTTCCCTTGACGTATTCGCCGTCCTCGCCGTCCCACCGCCGCCCGAGGCGCCCCGTCCTTCCCTGACCCGATCCGGTCCACTCCGCCCTTCCGCCCGTCCCGGCGCGGGCGGCCCTGGCGCATGCCTGGAACCGGCTCCGCGGTCGCGGACGGCGGCGGCGCACCGCCGGGCGGCCCGATGCCCCGTCCTGTCGGGGCGAGGGGGTTCCCACCATGGCTGCCGCCACCCTGTTCACGTCCACCACCGCCCGGCTGCGCGACCGCACCGTCGCCGCCGAGCGCCGCACCGCCGTCACCCGCGCCGTCCGGTCGTCGCTGGTCTCGCTCGCCGGGCTGGTCGGCGGGCCGGTCGCCAACCAGGCCGGTGAGGAGGTCGGCCGCGTCGTCGACGTCGTCGCCCGCCTCTACGGTGCGGAGCCGTACCCGCCCGTCACCGGCCTGATCATCCGGATAGGCCGGCGCCGCACCTTCATCGCCGCCCGCGCCGTCGACCGCATCATGACCGGCCGGGTCCGGCTGCGAACCGCCCGGCTGGACCTGCGGGAGTTCAACCGCCGCCCCGGCGAGGTGCTGCTCGCCCGCGACGTGCTCGACCACCAACTCGTCGACGTCGACGGCGTCCAGGTCACCCGCGCCGCCGACCTCTACCTGGCCCCGCTGGCCGCCCGCACCGTGCTCGTCGGCGTCGACGTCTCACTGCCCACCCTGCTGCGCCGGCTCGGCCCGCGCCGCTGGCAGGTCCGGCCCACCCCGGAGCGCGTCCTCGACTGGCAGTCCGTCGCCCCGTTCGGCGAGCAGGCCACCCACGGGCCCGCCGAGGTACGGCTGCGTGCCTCCCGCTCCGCGCTGCACCGGCTGCGCCCCGCCGACCTCGCCGACATCCTGGAGGACCTCGGCCGGCACGAACGCCAGCAGCTGCTGGGCTGGTTGGAGCCGGAGCAGGCGGCGGACGCGCTGGAGGAGATGGAACCCGCCGAGCTGGAGAACCTGCTGCGCGAAGTGCCGCCCGAGCACGCCGCCCGGCTCGTCGACGAGATGGAGCCGGACGAGGCGGCCGACGCCCTGCGCGACCTCGCACCCGGCGAGCGCGAGACCCTGCTGGCCCGGATGCCCGAGCCCGAGGCCGCCGAGCTGCGCTCCCTGCTCGCCCATCGCGAGGGCACCGCGGGCGGCGCGATGACCACCCTGCTGGTCACCGCCGGCCCCGCGCACACCGTCGCCCAGGTGCGGGCGGAACTCGCCGCGCAGGCCGAGCACCGCACCGACATCGACGCGGTCACCGTGCTGGACGACGACGGGCGGCTGCTCGCCGACATCCCGCTGTTCGACCTCGCCGTCGCCGAGGACACCACCGTGATCGGTGATCTCGCCAGCTGGCTGGGCCAGTTCGGCCCACCGGTGACCGTACGGCCCGACACCCGCCTGGCCGAGGCCGCCGACCGCCTGGTCGCCGCCCGGGCCACCTCCCTGCTCGTGGTCGACGACTTCGGGCGCCCCCTCGGCCGGGTCCTGGCCGACGACATCCTCGACTCGCTGCTGCCCGAGCGCGGGCGCCTGCACTTCCGGAGGCTCCTCAAGTGACCCGCGACCTCGACGCCCACCGGGACGTCGCCACCCGACCGGACACCGCCGACGCCGCGTCCGTCCCGGCGCCCGATCCCGCGTCCGACGCCGCATCCGTCCCGGCGTCGGCGCAGCCATCGGCGCAGCCATCGGCGCAGCCATCGGCGCAGACGTCCGCGCAGGACACCGGGAACGCCCCGAGCACCCCCGGGCGCACCGGCCGCCGCCGGGGCCTGCGCCGACTCGCCGCCGTCGCCATGGTGGCCGGCCCCGGCCTGGTCGCCGCCAACGCCGGCAACGACGCCGCGGGCATCGCCACCTACGCCAGCGCCGGCTCCCAGTTCACCTACGGGACGCTGTTCTTCATGGTGCTGGTCACCGTCGCCCTGGTGATGGTGCAGGAGATGGCCGTCCGGCTCGGCGCCCACACCGGCAAGGGCCTGGGCGCGCTGATCCGCGAGCAGTTCAGCCTGCGCCTGACCGCCCTCGCGGTGTTCTGCCTGCTGCTGGCCAACACCGGCCTGGTGGTCAGCGAGTTCGCCGGCATCGGCGCCGCCTTCGAGCTGCTCGGCGTGCCCAAGTGGGCGGTCATCCCGCCGGCCGCCGTCCTGCTCTGGTCGCTGGTGCTGTTCGGCTCGTACAAGTGGGCCGAGCGCATCTTCCTGGTGATGTCGCTGGCGTTCTTCGCCTACCCCGTCGCGATGGTCCTCGGCCACCCGGACTGGGGGCAGGTCGGCGAGCACCTGGTGGTGCCGCACCTGGAGCCCGGCAAGGACTTCATCCTGCTGGCCGTCGCCCTGATCGGCACCACTGTCAGCCCCTACATGCAGTTCTACGCCGCGGCCGGCGTGGTCGACCGCGGCGTCAAGCCCGCCGACTACAAGCTGATCCGGGCCGACGCCGTACTCGGCGCGGTGTTCGCCTGCGTGATCAGCCTGACCATCATCATCGCCACCGCCGCGGCGATCGGCGGCACCGGCCCGCTGGAGTCCGCCGCGCAGGCCGCCGAGGCCCTCAAGCCGGTCGCCGGGCACGGCGCAGAGCTGCTGTTCGCCTTCGGGCTGATCGGCGCCTCCGCCCTGGCCGGTGCGGTGGTGCCGCTCTCGGCCAGCTACGCGATCGGCGAGGCGGCCGGCGTCGAGCGCTCCGTCTCCCGCAGCTTCCGCGACGCCCCGCTGTTCCTCGGGCTGTTCACCGCCCAGATCGTCCTCGGCGCCGTGGTGGCGCTGACCCCGGTGGACGTCATCCAGCTGCTGATCGGCACCCAGGTCCTCCAGGGCCTGATCAGCCCGATCGTGCTGGTGTACCTGCTGGTCCTCACCAACCGCCGCGCCGTGCTCGGCGCCGCGGCCAACGGCCCCCGCTACCGCGTCGCGGCCACCGTCGTGGTGGTCGGTGTCGCCGCCATGTCGACGATCCTGCTCGTCCAGACCGTCCTCGGCTGGTTCGGCCTCGGCTGACCCGGCCCGGGCGGCGGCCCGCTCCGGCCCCGCCGGACGCCGGGGCGGGTCGTGATCAGTACTCGTTCTTGATGACGAAGAACGAGCCGCGGATGGTACCGGCGAGCTTCGACTTCTGCCGGGCGAACTTGAACCGGGACGCGAGCTCCTCCGGGACCTCCATCCCCTCGGAGAGCTTGAATCCGACGGCCCGCTTCCCGGCGTCGTCGAGGGTGGACATCACGCTGACCGACACTCCGCTCTCGTAGAAGACGTAGGCCATGCGGACGTTCTCGACCTGGAAGGGCTCGGCCCCCGCAATGGGGAGCCGAGCCCTCTCCAGTAGCGATCAGCTCGCGTCCGGGCTCTTGCCCGTCAGCGCGTTGCGTAGCTGGGCGGTGGTCAGTCGTTGTAGTAGGGGGTGACCGAGACTGTGCCGTCAGGGTTGATCATGCAGTTGTAGGACACGATCAGGTTCTGCGAGACCAGCTTGTTGCCGACGGCCTGGCAGTCCGCGATGGTGGTGCCCGGGACTACGATGTCCTGTCCCTGGTGCACCGCCGAAGCGGCCTGAGCCGCGCCGACGGCGGTGCCGGAGAGGGCCAGGAGGCCGGCGCCGGCAATGGCTGCACGCGTGAAATTGCGCATTCTTCCCTCTTTCATCGGGTTGTCGAGCACACCCCGCGGGGCGCGGGCGCTTTCCACCCGGGGGCACGGAGCAGCGTGTGCCCCTGCCACCCGGTACCGGCCCCGTGGACCGTTGCATATGACACCTTTCTCCGGTGCGGAGCTGCAAAACGAGCGACATGAAGTGACGTCTGCCACAGGAGCGTTGACCTGCCGTTATGTGATCAGGACGCCAGGGAGACAAACAGGGCCAGTCGACGTCCTGCAGCCAGGACGCGGATGGACGTCGTCGAGCACCACGTCGAAGGTGCGTGGGTGATCGTCTACGGCCCGTCTACACGAGTCCAGCGCCGCCGCGGCCTGTCCGACGCGTTGCCGAGCCTGCGCACCCGCATGCCCGCTGGGGGGGGTCTTCTCCATGCCGGGCTGGGACACGTACAGCTGTGGCCGAGGACGAGATCGATCTCGGCGAACAGTTCCTCGCCGACGGCCACGGCAGAGCCCAGGTACAGGCCCTGTTCCTTTGCGTGCGAGTGACGCCCTCGCCCACTCCCCAGCTGCGTAGCGGTCACGACCCGTCGGCCAGGGCGGCCTGCCCGTCGGGCCGGCGTTGTTCGGCCCACCCGCTGCCGGCGATCAGCCGAATGCCGAGCCGCCGATCGCCGCCGCCATCACGGCATGCGCGCGCTGAGGGTGCGTGCAACCTGGCGCAGCACCTTGTCGCTCCAGTTCCGGTCCGCTTTCAGGTACTCCCCCAGGCCGCTGGCCGTCGAGGTGCCGCCCACCTCGAACTCGTACGGTCCCTGGTGACAGGTCAGGTTGCCCCTGGAAAGGTCGCCGGCGTAGCAGCCCTGCGGGCCCAGTGAAGTGCCGAGGTCCTCGAACTCCTTGTGGTACTTGGTCGCGTCGTCACGGGCGTGGGCCAGGTCATCGGCATAGCTCTTCGCGACGAGCGCGGGATCGGCGACAGCGGTGAAGGTGAGCTTGATGCTGCTGTTGCTGGTGCTCTCGGACTTGTCGGGCAGGCCGAAGCTGAATTTGCAGCCGCCCTCGGGCACATCGCCCGTCGTGCCCTGATCTGCCTCGGACAGCGGGTTGAAGTTGATCACGGTGACCTTGACCGGCTGTCGCTTGATGCCGTCGGCCTGCGGAAGGATCGCCTTGATCTCGGCGTCGCTCAGCACCTCGCAGCCGCGCGGCCATTGGGCCAGGGCCAGCGAGCGACCCGACGGCGGCTGCGCGGCGAGCCGGTTCCCCGACGGCTGCGCGGAGCCGAACCTCAGGGCGGGCACCTCCTTGCTGCATCCGGCGAGCAGGAGTACCGCGGCCCCGACCAGGGCCGTGGCAGCGGACAGTGCGTGGGTGCGCGTCGTCATCGTTCCCCCCGGAATCGTGCGTGTGCGTGACTGGCAGGCGCGCCAGCGAACAGGACAGGGATGATCCTTCCATTGGAAATACCCATGGTCCATCCGGCCATCACCCGCCTCTCGGTCCTGCACGGGGAACCGAGAACACCGGGCGACACCGTCGACTGGGACGAGTCACCCACGCCGGCTCTGCCAGGTCGCCCGGACGATCATCCCTTCCAAGGAGAGGTGCTCGCTGGACAAAGGTGCTGGCGGGGGTACTGCAGGCGCAGTCGGAGCCGTCGTAGAGGTGGCAGTGGACGAAGTGCCGGACGGCTGGCGTGCTGGGGCTGGCTCATCGGACTTCCCCGCTCTGCTGGGGGGAACCAAAAGCCGTCGCCGTCCTGCCGAAGCGCTCCGCGCCGCCGTCGCCGCTGACGGGCCGGCGAACGGCGGGTTCGACGGCGTCGCAGTAGTGGTGCGTCTCTTGGTGCTTTCGGGGGAGGCTGCACTGGACGTTGGCAGCCGGAAGGTTTCGGGGCAGCGGACCTGCTCGCCCCACTGCGGGGTGTCGACGGGCTGCGGGCTGGTTCATCGGCTGGTCTCCTCGATGGCGAGCCGGTCTGCGGCGGCGCCGCGGATTCGGGCAGGGGCGAACCGGACGAGGGCGTCCGGGTCGATCACGCGGACCGGATCAGCAGGTGCGGGGACGCGGGCGCAGCCGGACGGCCCGCCGGCGCGGGCGCCTGGTCGAGGGTGTCGTCCATGCCGGAGGCTCTACCCGCCCCGCCGAACCTGACCACCACCCGGACGGATCAGCTCGCCCGTTCTCACCGGTCGCTGATCTGGCATCCGAGATTTTACCGGCGGTGTCGGGGACGGCTATGACCAGCTCAGGACGTCGGTTGCGGCTGCACGCGGAACGCAGGCGGCTGCGGTGGGCAGCGCTGGGTCTTCATTGCTTGACGCGCGGGCAAGGCTTCAAGAGGAGCTCGAAATGCCATACCAGCCGCCGTTTTGCTGGCGCCCCTGCTGTGTGTCGATATGACGGCGCCAGCCGAAGCAGCCATCGATCACGTCAAGCCGGTGCCCCCATCCCCGGTGACGGGCCAGCTCAGCAGCGGGTGCGGGCGTGACGCGGCCCCTGGACATCCTTCCGAACCCCCTGCGCCGCGGACCTGCGCGGCCGACCCCGATGGGCGGCGGAGGGAGCGGTCACGGCCAGGACCATCGCCAACCCAAGCGGAACCAGCAGCAGAATCATCGACACGGCCATCCACGCCTCCCAGGAATCGTCGAGCACGGCACCGGTCCCTGCGTCCTGCCCCGTATCGCGGACACCATGTCAGCCGCTGTGGTCGTCGCCCTGGCCCATGACGGCGCCCTGCGGCGTGAGGAGCTCGTCCAGCTCGACGTCGGCGACTTCGAGCCGGCCTACTGGCTGATCCACCTGCGCGCCGTCACCACGAAGTCGATGCACGGGAGGTGGCATACGGCGAGGCGACATCGCAGCTCTTCGCCGCGTATCTCACTGAACGCCGAAGACTCTTCGGGGGGAGCAGCTCGGTGCCCTCCCACCGGTAGGGGCCAAGCGTCGGGTACTCATGCCTGATTCAACGAGGCGCCGCCCAGCCGAAGGACGGGTCCCGGCGGGCGTGGGACTTCGAGCTAGGGCCTGGGGAGCCGATAGCGTCGGTGGAAGACGCCCCGAAGCGGGGCGGGTGTCGATGGATCGGAGCCACCGTGGTCCCCATGACCGTGCAAGAGATCGCCGAGGCCGTCGGGGGCGCCCTGCACGACGTCCCGGACCCGGACGCGGTGGTGGACCGGCCCGGCGTCATCGACTCGCGGCTGGTGGAGCCGGGGGCGCTGTTCATCGCGCTGCCCGGTGAGCACACCGACGGGCACCGCTTCGCCGAGGCCGCCGTGGCCGCGGGCGCGGTGGCGGTCCTGGCCGCGCGGCCGGTCGGGGTGCCGGCGATCGTGGTGGGGGACGTACAGAACGCGATGGGCGCGCTGGCCCGCGCGGTGCTGGCCCGGCTGAACGCGCCGACGGTGATCGGCCTGACCGGCTCGGCCGGGAAAACCAGCACCAAGGACCTGCTGGCCCAGGTGTTGCAGACGATGGACACGACGGTGGCCACCCCGCTGTCGTTCAACGGCGAGATCGGCCTGCCGCTGACCGTCTTCCGGGCGGACGAGGGCACCCGGCTGCTGGTACTGGAGATGGGCGCGCGCGGCAAGGGGCACATCGCATACCTGACGGGGATCGTCCCGCCGAAGGTGGGCCTGGTGCTCAACGTCGGGACCGCGCACGTCGGCGAGTTCGGCGGCGGGAAGGAGTCGATCGCCGCCGCGAAGGGCGAACTCGTCGAGGCCCTGCCCGCCGACGGCCTGGCGGTTCTGAACGCCGACGACCCGTACGTCATGTCGATGGCCCCGCGCACGGTCGCGCCGGTCCTCACCTTCGGCCTGGACGGCGGGGACGTGCGGGCCGTCGACATCGAGCTGGACGCCGCGGGCCGACCCTCGTTCACCCTGACCCACGAGGGCGAGCAGGCCCGCGTGACGCTGGGGCTGCACGGCGCCCACCACGTCGCCAACGCGGTCGCCGCCGCTGCCGTGGCCATCGGCCTCGGTGCGGGCGTCCGGCAGGCGGCCGAGGCGCTGAGCGGTGCCCGGCAACTGACACCGGGTCGGATGGACGTCACCGAGCGTCCGGACGGGGTGACGGTGATCAACGATGCCTTCAACGCCAACCCCGATTCGATGGCGGTCGCCCTGGCCGCGCTGACCGCGATGGCCGGTGACGGGCGGAGGACGGTTGCGGTGCTGGGTGAGATGCGGGAGCTGGGCGAGGAGTCGAACGCCTACCACGCGGAGCTGGGGCGGATGGTGGCCCGGGCCGGTGTCACGGACTTGATCGCGGTCGGCGGGGCGGAGGCCGCCCTGGTGCACGCGGGCGCGGTCGAGGGCGGTGTGACGGCCGCGCTGGTGGCGGACCGGGACGCCGCCCTCGACCTGTTGCTGACCTACCTCAGGCCCGGTGACGTGGTGCTGATCAAGGGCTCCCACAGCGTCGGGCTCGAGGACACCGCGATGCGGCTCGCCAAGCCCGACGCCGGGGGCGTCGCGCGCTGACTATGCGGCCGGAGCGGGCGCCGGCGTCCGCGTGCAGGAGAGTAGAGCTCGGCCACCACGCCCGGTGAACGGCCGCTCCGGCACCCGGCCGGGAACCGGAAGGTGGCGGCCGAGCCGGCTGCGGCCGCTGCTGGTCAGCAGCAGGTCCACCGGGTGGCCGGCACCGTCGACGTCCTCGCATCGCAGCGCGAGGCCGAGCCCGTCAGGCAGTGGTTGCGGTAGGCCGGCGGCCCGGGACCACCGGGCCGTCACCGCGTACGTGCCGGGCCGGTCGAGCCACTCCGTCCCCCACCGCGGCCGCGAGGGCGCCACCGTGAGGTGGCCCGTGAGAATGACCCCGTGCGGATGCAGGGCGGGCCGCCCTCGCACGTGGCTCACGACGCGAGCAGCCTGGAACGCCAGTCGCTCCGGCCCGCTCGCGAAACCACCCCCACCCCAGCTGTCGGACATGGCCCACGCCTACCCCGTTCGACGCAGCCGACGCGTCCGGAGTGTGGGGCGCCCCGAGCGGGGCAGCCGCCTGGCCGGAAGAACCCGAGCGAGGAGGCGGTCATGCCCGAAGCGGTCACCGTGGCGCGCTCCCAAGGACTGTTCAACCTGGTGGGCGGCCTGTGGCCCATCCTGTCGCTGAGAACCTTCGAAGCGGTCTACGGTGCCAAGACGGACCGCTGGCTGCAACGCACCAACGGCGCCCTGCTGGCCGCCACCGGCATCAGCCTGCTGCTCGCCGAACCGAGCACCGAGGGCATGCGGCACGCCCGCCGTGTCGGCGTCGGCAGTGCGCTCACCTTCCTGGCCGCCGACCTGGTCTACGTACCGCTACGCCGGATCCCCGCCACCTACCTGCTCGACGCCGTCAAGGAGGCAGCCTGGTTGACGGCATGGGCGGTCGTCCAGCGCCGGGAGCCCGCTCACGGCCCTACCGCGCGCCCACCGGACGAGCGGTGACCGATGGCGTGCCCACGCCGAGTCGTAGCCGCGGTCGGCGAAGAGCCGCTGGGGGGGCGTCCACGCAGGCCCCGGATGCGGGGAATGGCGTCGAGCAGCGGGATGAGCTGGGTGACGTCGTGCCGGACGAGGAAGACGACGATGCCGTCCACTGAGCCGCGCAGGCGGGCCTAGGGGGCGAAGTGACCGGCGTAGAGAGCGAATCCGGCCGACGCGCTGCGCACCACAGCAGCACGGCGAGGACGCCGCCCGGCGAACCCCGGCGCACACCCCACGCCTCACACGGCCGGTGCGAAACAGGACGAAACCGGGACCGTGACCACGCCAGAAGTGACACCTGGCGTCAACCTTCAGCTCCCGGGCGACGGCTGTCCGGTGAGCTGGCCGAAGACCTCACCGCCCGGCGGACGTCTCTCGACGACGGCTCCTGCCGACGAGCCGCCCCACCGGCCCCCAGACCGCCCCGACCAGGGTCAGCACGGCACCCGTCACGGTGGTCCCGAGGATCACGTCGAAGGGCCCCGGCTCGGAGATGCCGCCGGGCAACGCGGCGAATCCGGAGGCGGGACTCAACGTTCCGTTCATCGGCCAGGCGACCGCATCGACGTGCGTCGACACAGCGGTCAGCGGGAGCGTGCCGAAGGTGCCGTCCTGCAGGTGCATGCGGGAGTCCACCGCGTCCTCCCGGTTGTCACCGAGCAGGAAGAGCCTGCCGTCCGGTACCTTGACCGGCCCGAAAGGCATCGCGGAGGCCGACCCGCTGCTGCGCAGATACGCCTCCGTGATCGGCTCTCCGTTGACCGATAGCTTGCCGCCGTCGCCGCAGCAGGCGACCACGTCACCACCGACGGCTACGACGCGCCTGACCATGGGCTTGGTGTCCCACGCCCCGGCCTTGAGGACCACCACGTCGCCCCGGTGGACGTCGTTGCCGTCCACGTGCCGGGTCAGCACCCGGTCACCGTTCAGGAGGGTCGGAGCCATCGACTGGGAGGGCACGGTGTACGACTCGTACTGCATGGCGCCCCAGGTGAACCCGCCGAGCAGCAGGGCGCAGCCGACGCCCAGGACCGCTCGCCGGGCGATCCGCTGCGCGCGGCGCCGGCCCGGGAGTTGATGCTTCGCCTGCGGTCCGGGATCCGGCTGCCCCGCTGGTCTGGGCGGCAACGCCGGCTGCGTGGGGAGGCGGTGCGGGGTCGAGAGAGGCATCGGTTCGGCGGCGAGGGCCGATCCCGGGCCGGGCGCCATGGCCGCTGCGAGGCCGATCGCGGCCGACGGGGAGACCGGGACGGCCGGTGCCGATGGTGGCGACGTGTCCAGGGCGCGCAGCTCGGCGTGGACGGCCGCTGCCGAGGCCGGGCGGTCCGAGGGGTCCTTGGCCAGCAGTCGCAGCACCAGGTCGTCGAGGGCCTCGGGAACCCCGCGCCGCAGTTCGCCGGGCCGCACGGGCGCCTTGTGCAGATGGGCGGTCATCATGGACACGGCGCCGCTGGCCTGGAACGGCGTGCCGCCGGTGAGGAGTTCATGCAGGACGCAGCCGAACGCGTACAGGTCGGTGCGGGCGTCACCGCTGTGGTCCTCGAACCGCTCGGGCGCCATATAGGCGAGAGTGCCCATGACTTGGCTGGACTTGTCGGTGGCTTCCATGAAGCGGGCGATCCCGAAGTCGAGGATCTTGATGTCACCGCCTTCGGTGAGCATGAGGTTGGCCGGTTTCAGGTCCCGGTGCACGATGCCCGCCCCATGGGCGGCGGCCAGCGCGTCCGCGAACTGGGCGGCCCATCCCACCGCGACGGGGACCGGCGGCGGCCCTTCCTCGCGCAGCACCGTGGCCAGGTCCCGGCCGACGACGAACTCCATGACCAGGAAGAGCGTTCCCTCGCCCAGGTCCTGGCCGATGTCGTGGACGGTGACGACCCCGCGGTGACTGAGCCCGCCGGCGGTACGCGCCTCACGGAAGAACAACTCGGCGCTCGGGTCGTCCCGGCGGTAGGGAAGGAGTTTGACGGCGACTCGGCGTCCGATGACACGGTCGCGGCCCTCCCAGACCTCACCCATGCCTCCCCGGCCCACGAACGACACCAGCTCGTACCGGTCCCCGAGTACGCGCACGCCCATCCCTCCCCGCGCTGATCCGGCACGCCGTCGGCCGCACCCTGAACCGTGCCAATGTAACCCCACCTTGATCCCCGGGCGAGACTGCCCCGAGCCGGTCCGGTGGCCGAACGCACCCGGTCGGTCTCGGAGTTGAGCCTCGCCGCCGCGAAGGAGCCCGAACGGCCTTGTTCCTGCTCCGACGTTGGCAGCGTCTCCAGCAACGACACGTGCTCGGCGCGTGGGATCGACCGGGCCCTGTATCCCCCGAAGTCCTGGACGGACGACCGCGAGCGCCGGGCCGCGGGGATCGGTGACAACGTCGGGTTCGCCACCAAGGTCCAGCTCGCGAGGGCGTGGTCCGCCGCGCGATCGACGGCCGGGTCCCGTTCCGTTGGGTGACCGCGGATGCCGGCCACGGCTACAGCAGGGGCCGGCGCTGCGAGTTGGAGCAGGCGGACGTCTTCCATGTCGTGGCCGCCACTCGCCACGACACCGTTGTCACTCGCCGGGCCCTGGACCACCCGTTCCACGACCTGGTTGCGGGCCTGTCCCGGCAGAAATGGGAGTGCCGTGCCTGGCGGGTCGGCTGGGCCTTGTGCACCCTGTCGGCCCCTGCCCGTGGCCGTCGTTTGCCCGAAGCAACTGTGGGAAGCCGCGTCCGGACCGCGGATTCGTAGACGAGACAGGCATCGGCCGACCGGGCCTCTCGGTGTCGATCCGCGTTGCACAACCGGATCCTGGGCAGATGGCGGCATGCTCGGGGGTGGGGGCAGCGTGCCGGCGCCCTTTCGGGGTAGGCGGTGCACCTGGCCGCAGCCTGATCGTTGGGAGAACACATGCCGAAGAATGTCGTTGAGCTGATCACCGCGGACCACCGCGAGGTGGAGAAGCTGTTCGAGCGCTTGCGGGCGGTCGGCGGGGACCGGGTCGCCGTCCTCGACCGGGTCCCGGCCCTGCTGATCGTCCACTCGCGGGCCGAGGAGGAGTGGGTGTACCCGTCGTCACGAAGCAGGCGCCCGGGGAGACGGCGCAGGTGGCCACAGCGAGGACGAGCAGGAGCAGGCGGAGCACCTGATCAAACGTCTGCAGGCCACCGATCCGGAGTCGACGAAGTTCGACACCCTGGTCGTCGAGCTCGTCGAGGCGGTCAGGCACCACGTCGAGACTGAGGAGTCCGAGATCCTGCCCGCGCTGCGGCAGGCGGTGGACGAGCGGCGGGCTGCGGGAACTCGGCGCAAAGTTCCAGGAGCGGCGCGAGGAAGCGCTCGCCGAGGCATAGCGGGAGGCGGTCGAACGTCACGGGGGCAACACTCCGACCGAGGACGAGCTGTACCGCCAGGCCCAGGAGGCGGAGATCCCGGGACGCTCGCCGATGACCAAGCACGAACCCGCCGACGCGCTGGACGCCCGGGGGTGACGACACCCCGATTGCACGCGCACCGGGCGGCGGTGCCCGCGCAGCGGACCCGCGCCGGTGATCACGACGCCCGCCGTACGCCCCGTGGCCGCATGGCGGCCGCCCCCTGAGGAGTCGACGAAAGGACGCCGAGCATGCCGCTCAAGCGAGGCCAGCACAACGATCGCCCCAGCCGTGACCTGGAACTGAACCCGGTCTTCAGCCGCGAGCCCGTCAAGGTTCCCCGTGATGCCCTGCCGAAGGGGGAGATGGAGCCGGAAACCGCCTACCAGCTGGTGCACGACGAGCTCATGCTGGACGGCAATGCCAGGCTGAACCTGGCCACGTTCGTGTCGACCTGGGCCGAACCTCAGGCGCTGCGGCTGATGGCCGAGTGCGCCGAGAAGAACATGATCGACAAGGACGAGTACCCGCAGACGGCCGAGCTGGAGACGCGCTGCGTGCACATGCTCGCCCGGTTGTGGAACGCCCCCGACTCCCACCGGGCGGTGGGCTGCTCGACCACCGGTTCCAGCGAGGCGGCGATGCTCGGCGGCCTGGCGCTCAAGCGCCGCTGGCAGCAGCGCCGCCGCAGCGAGGCGCCGACGGCCAGGCCGAACCTGGTCATGGGCATCAACGTGCAGATCTGCTGGGAGAAGTTCGCGGACTACTTCGACGTGGAGGCCCGCTACGTGCCGATGGAGGGCGAGCGCTACCACCTCTCCCCCGAGGCCGCGGTCGAGTTGTGCGACGAGAACACCATCGGCGTTGTCGCAGTGCTGGGCTCCACCTTCGACGGCAGCTACGAACCCGTGGCCGAACTCGCCGCTGCTCTGGACGGCCTGCAGGAGCGCACGGGTTTGGACATCCCGATCCACGTCGACGGCGCCTCCGGCGCGATGATCGCCCCGTTCCTGGACCGGGAACTCGTCTGGGACTTCCGGCTGCCGCGTGTCGCCTCCATCAACACCTCCGGCCACAAGTTCGGCCTGGTGATGCCCGGCGTCGGCTGGGCGCTGTGGCGCGACGAGCAGGCCCTGCCCGACGACCTGGTCTTCCACGTGAACTACCTGGGCGGTGACATGCCGACCTTCGCGCTCAACTTCTCCCGCCCGGGTGCCCAGGTCGTCGCCCAGTACTACAACTTCTTGCGACTCGGATTCGACGGCTACCGTCGCGTCCAGCAGACCTGCCGCGACGTCGCCACCCGGCTGGCCGCCGAGATCGCCAAGCTCGGCCCGTTCGAGCTGGTCACCGACGGGAGCCAGACCCCCGTCTTCGCCTTCCGCGTCCGCCAGGGGATCGAGGCCTTCAGCGTCTTCGACGTCTCCGCCGCGCTGCGCGAGCGCGGCTGGCTGGTGCCCGCCTACACCTTCCCGAAGAACCGGACCGACCTGGCGGTCCTGCGGATCGTCGCGCGCAACGGCTTCAGCCACGACCTCGCAGACCTGCTTCTGACCGATCTCAAGCGCGTCCTCGAGCGCCTGGAACACCAGAACGGCCCGCAGCGCAGCGCCAACGACGCGGGCGGTTTCGCACACGGCGCAGAAACCAAGAACCCCAAGCATCCAGGCCGCAGCTGACGCTCCGGCATGCCGCGCTGCGGGTCACGGCGCCTACGGCGCATCATCTGCTCGGCTGCCCAGCCCGCACCGCGACGATCCTCCGCATGTCCAAACGAACGACCCTCATAACCGGCCATCCCGGCCGGCACAGCACTGTTCGACTCCGCGCCTGGGCAGGTGCCCGCCCGAGCTTCAGGCGCAGGCATCATCACCGGACTTCCGACGCTCCGGGCCCCAGGAACCCGTGCCGCACGGCCACTGCGAAACTGACGTCGGCCGCGACCGGGCCCGGGAACGACGCGGGTTCGTTCCGCAACGGCCCGGCCAGCGGGAGGCCGGCCGGGCCGTACCGGCAGCCGGTGCCTAGGCTCGTGTGCCCGGCGGTCGGGAACGCGAGCTGCCCGCCTCCGGCTACCACCAGGCCGCCCGCCTAGCCCTGTCCAACCCTGTCCAGGCCCTCACCTGGCACGAGCGCTCAACCACGGCGCCGACGTGCCGCCCTGGACCTCGTCCGCCATCAGAGAATGTCGGCGAACACGATCACCACGGCGCTCTTTCCATACTTGTTCTCCATGTCCCCTTGGTGATCGCCCTTGCGCACCAGGATCTGCTTGACCTTGATCTTGGTGCCGACCGGGAAGGTCATCTCCTGCTCGGACTGGTTGTTCTTGCCCAGCGCCCGTCCCTGGTGGCCTTCCGGCAGGCTGAACTCCCACACGATCTCTTTGCCCGCCACGTACGAGTGGGTCAGCGGATCGCCGTATGTGGTCGACAGGATCGCGGGCCAGGTGATCGTCTTGTTGATCGTGACGTAGCCGCCGTCCGGGTGGTTCTCGTGCTTCAGGACGCCGCCGAACGACTCGTACAGGTACTTGCTGTCGCCGCGCACGACCTTTCCCTCCGCATTCGCGGGCGGTGTCGAGAAGTCGCTCCACACGCCGTTGATCCGGGCGAACATATCGAAGGTGTTGCGGAGGTCATTAGCGTCCCAGCCCTCCGCGAGGGCCTCGTCCGCGTAGTTACGCGCGACGGCCACCTCGCGCCAGGCCGCGAGCACCTGCGCCTCCTTCGGCTTGTAGGAGAAGCCTGGCTGGATGATCTCGTCAGGGGTGTAGCCGACCATCTCGAAGGCCGCGAGGAGCGGGTTGATACGGCGGTAGTCCGCACTGAGGTAGTTCTCGCCGAGGTCGAGGTCCTGCTGCTTCTGCCTGGCCGCGACGGCCTCCGGGGCCAACTCCACTTCGCGGGCGGCCAGATAGGCCCTGCGGGACTCCTCGCGACCCTCGACGGTGCCCCACTCCTTGGCGATCGGGGTCGCACGGACCTTCTTGCCGTCGTCGCCGACGATCAGATAGGAGCTGAACTTGGAATTGACGATCTTGTAGCCCATCGGGCTGTCCGCCTCGTCCTCGTGCTTGACGACGGGGGTGTCCTTCGCGAGCCCCGGCCCCAGGACGCGCTGGACGGCCACCTCGCCGCGCCGCCCGTGCGCGTGCGCCGGCTCCATGGTGTGCGCGTGGTCCGCCGGTGCCGGGCCGGACATCGCGCGGGCCGCGTTGGCCTCCGCTTCCTGTTCGAATCGGTCGGAGGGGTCGCTGACCCTGAGGCCGTCACCCGTGTCGGTGCCGGACACGGGGCCGGTGCGCTGCTGGATCACGTGGGTGAGTTCGTGGGCGAGCGTGTGCTTGTCCCCTCCGTCCGGCCCCACCACGACGTGGTTGCCCGAGGTGTAGGCCCGAGCGCCGATCCCGGCGGCGGACCGCTGGGCCGCCTGGTCGGTGTGGACCCGCACGTCGGAGAAGTCCGCGCCGAGCCTGGCCTCCATCTCGTCGCGCAGCGCGCGCTGGAGCGGCTGCCCCGGCGAAGCCAGCACCCGCTGCACGGACGAACTCTGTACGGAGGGGTCCTGCGCGGAGCCGGAGCCCTGTGCCAAGGAGCGCTGCACCATCCGTGTCACCGCCGCGTTGCCCACGGAGCGCTGCAGCGTCGCGAGCAGTTCCGGGCCGGGCGCGGGATGCCCGGGCACCGGGGACGCCCCCTGGGCCCGCGGCCCCGTCCGGGCGCCCCGGGGCGCGGGGGCGGGCCGCCCCGGCTGTTCGCGTTCGCGTTTCATGGTGGCTCTGGCTCCTGTGGCTGGTGGTCCGGTCTCCACTCATAGCACCCTCCGACCGCCGGGAGAGAGGGCTGCGAGGGCAATACCGAGGGCAGACCGGACAGCGGATTCCGCCCCGCCGCCACACCATGCAAGAAGCTCCTGAACCGCGGCGGCAAGGAGGAGCGCTGGTGGCACTTCGAGGTCAGGTGCGGCAACGACGCGTTGTGGAGCGCCTGACCATCCGCCACCAAACGGGCGAGGTCCTTCAGTCGCGGACGGCTCGGGCCTCAATGCCAGCCCGCGCAGTCTCCGAGCAAGCTGCTCGATCTCAGCAACGTCGCCCCGTGCTGACCTGACTGCCAGCCTCGAGCATCCTCCTCGCCTCATTCAGGTCGATCGCCCCGGGGCGCTGGTGAATGCCGGGCACACGCCGGCCAGCAGCCCCTCGCCGAGCGCTCGGGGTCCGCTGGCGCCGTCGTTGCCGCCGGCTCCGTTGCCGCCCGCCGATTCCTCCGGTGCCGCCTTTTCCGCCCCGGCCTCCGACGCTGGTGCCTGCGGGGGTGGGATTACCGCGCCAACGGGCGCGGGCTCCTCCCGCGTCTCCCGCGCCGCCGTCTCCGCCCCGGCCGCCGATTCGTCCGGGCCGGCGGTCGGGTTCTCTGTTGGACTACTCGCAAAATGGGCCGTTGTACCTCGGCTGGCGGGACCAACGGCCCTCGGTGCCGGGCCTTGGCCTGGCGGATTCGCAGGCAGCCGCTGCGAAGCCGAGTCGGCAGGCATGACCCGGGCTCCGGTGGGCAGCCGAGCTGGCGAGAGGGCGGACGACACCGGCAACGCCGCCGCAGGGCCCCACGCAAGGGCCCCGCGCAGCCCGACGAGGTCGTCCGTGACCCGTGCAACGAGAGGAGAACACCATGACCACGGCTCGCGAGATCATGACCGAAGGCGCCGAGTGCATCGGCGAGCAGGAGGCCGTCCTGGAGGCCGCCAAGAAGATGACCGAGCTGGGCGTCGGCGCCCTGCCGATCTGCGGCACCGACGACAAGCTCAAGGGAGTCCTCACCGACCGCGACATCGTCGTCAAGGTCCTCGGGGCCGGCAAGGACCCCGCCCGGGTGAAGGCCGGCGAACTCGCGCAGGGTGAGGCCGTCACCATCGGCGCCGACGACGACGCCCACGAGATCCTCCGCACCATGGGCTCCCACCGGGTTCGCCGGCTGCCCGTCATCGACGGCCACCGCCTGGTCGGCATCGTCGCCCTGGCAGACGTCGCCCGCGCCCTGCCCGACGCCAAGGTCGGGGACCTCCTCGAGGCCATCTCCACCGACTGACCACCCCGCCGCACTGCCCACCGGCCGGCCGGCCCCCTCACCCAGCGGACCCACGACCATGCCGCTCTTCCCCCACCCCGACATCACCACCCTCGACGCCCTCGCCGACCTCCTGCGCACCCATCCCGACCGGCTGTACGTGCGCTGGTCCCGCGGCCCCGACACCGACCTGACCGACGACAGCCGCAGCCTCGACGACCTCACCGGTGTCCCCCTGCCAGGGCTGTCCGTCACCCCGCTCGCTGTCGAGGACTGGTGGCAGGACCGCCCGCTGCGCCTGTGGGTCGCCCGCCGCCTGTACGACTACTGCCACCTACGGCGCGACAAGGCCCCCGGCGTCCATCCCTGGATCCTCACCGGCACGGAGACCGGCCGCGGACCGGACAACGAACCGCTGCTCACCGACGCCCGCCCGCTCGCCCGCATCAGCCCCGACGTCATCGCCCAGGCCGAACACGAGATCACGCACCAGCCCGGCGCCTGGGGTCCGCTGCGCCGTACCGGCCGGCCGTGACACCGCCGGCGCAAGCGCCAGAGGCCGCCTTCGCCGTCCGCCGGGTACCGCGTTGCCTCCGCCGCCCGCATCCTCGGCGAGGTCAACCTCGTCCCCACCGAACTCACCGGCACCCACGCCCACACCGTCTTCGGCGCCCTGCCCCTGGCCGGGCCGGCACCCACCACTCGCCGCGGCGTCGCCCTCCTCCGTCCTCGCCAACTCCGCCTCACCCCGGCGCCATCCCCATCCGCTCGGTGTGCGAGCACTACCTGCTGCCCTTCGTCGGGATCGCCCACGTCGGCTACCTGCCCGGCCGGCGGATCCTCGGCCTGTCCAAACTCGCCCGCATCGTCGAGCACTTCGCCTGCCGCCCCCAGGTTCAGGAACGCCTGACCAAGCAGATCGCCGACTGGATCCAGAACACCCTCGTTCCCAAAGGCGTCGGCGTCGTCACCCCACACCTCAACGGCAAGGTCGAACGCCCCCACCGCATCGGCGCCGAGGAGCTCTACCGCATGCTCGCCGGTGTCGTCATCGACGACACCGGCGTCCTCAACGACAAACTCCGAGAATGGGAGGACTATTACAACTACCACCGCCCACCCGGCGCTCTCGGTGGCCAGACCCCCTATGAACGCCTCAAGCAGAAGGCCCAGGCCCGGATGTAACCAAGCTCCGGCAGATGCACAGCTAGGCCGTGGCCTGGAGACCCGGTGAGATTGATATGACTGTGGGGTCACAGGGGTGATCTGACGGTGCTCACCGGGAAACCGTTCACGAGCGGCATCGGCGTTGGTCGGCGGATGGAACGTGGGAGCGGCTGCCCCAGCGGGTGCAGGCCGAGGCGGACGTGGCCGGGGACATCGACTGGGACGTGTCCGTGGACTCCACCTCCGTGCTCGCTCACCAGCACGCGGCCGGTGCCCGACACTCGCCGCCCCCGCGCGTCAGAGAGGGCTCCTCCCAGGCAGTCAGGACTGCTCGGATCCGGGCGGAACTGGTCGCCCTGCTGGCGGAGGTGGTACGGGAGGTGAGGTGCTCGCCCCTCACGCGGGGCATCACCACAAGAGTCCACTGAGCGCGGACGGCCACTGCCGGGTCCTCTCTATAGCCCTGACGTCCCGTCAGCGACCCGACTGCATCCAGTTCGAGTTACTCCCCGTTCGGAGCCCGACGCCCGTGTGTCGGTGCCGGCGCCCCGTCCACCGGATCGGTTGGTGCTGCTCCGTGGTCCCTGGTTGGTTCAGTGTTGGACGACGAGGACGCAGTCTTCGGTCTCGGGGTTCCTGGGGCCGGGGGTGTCTCATACGCTTTGGGCATGAAATCCGGGGAGGATGCTGCGGTTCGCAGCGGGAGTCTGGGGTCCGTCGCCCATCGGGCTCGATGGGTCGTCGGCGGCTTGGGCCTGCAGTTCATAGGCATCGGGGGGCCGCTCGCGTATGTGGCGGCGAGGGTCAAGCATGAGGACGTGGGTGGGCTGGTCACGCTCGCCACCGTGCGTCTGGCGTGGCACGAGTCCTTGCATGCCAAGGCGGGGATCGCGTTGTTGGCGGCTGGCATCGTGCTGTTCGTGGTCGGCTCCGTGCTGTTGGCCCGGCCGTTCGTTCGGCGCAAAGTGACGCTGCTGCTGGCAGTGCCGGCCGCGGCGCTGGTTGGCGGGCTGGTGATGGGCGCCGCGGCGTTGCTCGTCGTGGTGGTGGTCCTTGTCGCGCTGGGTGACTCGTCGGGGTCTGGCGGAGGCTCGAGTAGTGGTTCCGGTGGCAGTGGCGCCGGTGGGCATCACTCCGGCGGTAGTAGCGGCTCCAGCGGGCACAGCTCCGGGGGCGAAGGCGGCAGTGCCTACGACTTGTCCGGCCTGAACACGAACGGTTCGTCTTCGTCGAAGGTGCCGCGGCGGGAAGAGGAAGCGGCACGCTATCCACGTCCCGTCGAGTGAACCGCAGGCATCGCGCACTTCAGCCGGATTTTTTCCATTCCCGCTGGTCAACGGCGCGATTGAGGGGAGTTTGGCGGGGTGGGTGCGGGTGTGGGGCGGTCTTGGCCGGGCGGTCTTGGCCGAGCGGTCTTGGCCGGGCCGTCCCACCAACGGATGACTTCGCCGCATGTAGTGACTGCGGCGGGGTTCAACTGCCAGCAGACGGCGAATGTCGGCCGGTGCGAGGTCTACGGGGTCGGGTGCGTCCCGTTCGGCACCCTGTTTTCGCGCTCCTGACTGGCCATCACCGCCAAGAAGGCGTGGGCGAGCGTGGCGAGCGGTGACGTGCCGGTACCAGCCCACGTGGCGGCGGCCTTCGTACTGGTCCTGACCGCATTCGTCCTTCGCGCCCTGCGAGCATTCCTCGGGCTTGGTGGTGCTGCGCCGGCCGGCATCCACCGCTGCCGGGTGGGCTCGTCGCCGTCGAATTTCCATGCGGCGGCAGGCCCGCGGCGGCCCAGTCGTAGGAGCGCTCGTCCTTCGCGCCGCTCCTGGCTCATAGTCGCTGCCAGGCTTCGGCCGGGGCTTGGCCGGTGAGGTGGTCCATGCGTGGGCCGTGGACCTGGGACTTGGGCACCGCACCGCCACGACATGGATCAGTCGACGGTGAGGGTGTTCTGGGCGGCGCCGACGCGCCAGGTGTCGTTCTCCTTGACCAGGACATAGAAGGGGTGGCCCTCGGGCCGGTCGGCGATCCGGGCGCCGTCGTGGCGGACCGGCTGCTGGCGGACGTTCACCGCGGCGACATCGGGCCGCAGGAACAGCACGCGCTCGACGTCGTAGACGGCGGTGGACTCGGCCGTCGCACCGGGCAGCACCTTCCGGGTGAAGGCCGCGATCTCCTCGAAGCCCGACAGCCGCTTGCCGTGGCCGGTGGTCCACACCGGGTCCTCCCGGCGGAAGACACTCAGGAACCGGTCGACCAGCTCGTTCTGCTGGGCGTGCTCGATCTCGGCGACGAGGCGGCGGATCGCGGCCACCTCAGCGTCGGTCTCCGGGCCGTCGGGGGCGCCGAACACCTCGACCGGCCGGTACGAGCCCGACGCGAGTTCGGCCACCGCGCCCGGCCGGCTCGGCCGCCAGCCGAGAGCGGTGCGGGCAGCGGCGCCGCTGACGCTCTGGTCGAGGGCGAGGGCGTCCGCGAAGAGCGCGCCGAAGACCTCGGCGGCTTGCTCCACCGGCACCGCGTGCGGGGCGGCGAGCACTCCGGCGGCGCGTCCGGCGGCCCGGGCGAGATCACGTACGGGGACGGCCGACTCGCCGACGCCGTGCCAGACGGTGCCGGCCTCCGCCCGCTCGACGGCGGCCACGAACAGCTCGGCCAGGTCGTCCACGTGGACGGTCGGCCAGCGAACGCCCTCTTCGCCGTAGTACTCGGGCATGCCCTGCCGGCGGGCCCGGTCGACCAGGATGGCCGGGATGCCGCCCCCGCGGCCGTACACGATGCCGGGCCGCACGACGACGGCGCGCACGCCCTCGGCGGCCTCGGCCAGCACTCGCTGCTCGATCCGCGGGCGGTAGCCGACGATGTCGATCGGGTCGGTCGGGGCGTCCTCGCCGACCTCCTGAGCCTCGCCGGTCGCGCCGAGCACCCAGACGCCGCTGGTGTAGACGAACGGGCGACCGGTCCCGCGCAGGGGCGTGGCGAGCGCCTCGATGACAGCAGTGTCGACGTCGACGTCGCCGCTCGGAGGAGCCAGGTGCATCACGGCCTCGATCTCAGGCGTCACCGCTCCGGCCAGCGAGGCCGGGTCTGCGGTGTCACCGACTACCCGGGCGTACCAGGCCCGGCCGGGCTGGGGCTCGGCGCCGCGCGTGAGCGCGACGACCTGGTGGCCGGCGGCGGCGAGGTGTTCGGTGACGGCGGAGCCGATGTAGCCGGTGGCGCCGGTGAGAAGGACCTTCATGGCGTTCCCCCATTGTCGAAAGCGTCGAAAATTTCGATGTCGAAACTATAGGTAGGGCCGTTGGTCCACGACGCCGGCGAGGCGGTGAAGGCCGAGGCCGACGCCGAGATCGAGGAGCGGTCGATACCGGCGGCTGCCTTGGCCTGGCTCCGCTCCGGGCGCTCCGCGTCGGACAGCAGCTCCGAGGCCTCCAGCGAGGTGTACGGGTGGGCTCGCGTTGCCGTGGAGACCCGGGAGTGGAACGTCATCACGCGGCGCAGGCCGAGGTCGGCGAGCGGGCCACGCCGATGAGGTGGTCGAGGTCCATCACCCGTCCTCGTCGAACGCCAGGATCGTGCTGCCGCCGACGCCCGCTCCCTCGTTCCCCTGCGCTGGGCTCGGGTGCCATGGGGCCAGTGTCTCGCCGCCGCCGGCACGGCACGCCCGTGGTGGGGGGCCCTCACACCCCGGCAGATCTCGGCCTGCCTGCGGCGGGCGAGTCGGGGCAGGGTGGATGGTGTCGCCCGGTCACCTGCTCCCTCAAGGCGTCAGTGATCTCCAACAGCGACATGGCCGAGCACGTTCCGTGAGCCGAGGAGACCCTCCGCGTCATCAGCGTCGAGTACGGCGTGCCCGGCCCGCGCCGCCGCAAGGCCCGGAGCCTGCGCTCGAAGCTCCGGGGCTGACGGCCTCCGGGCAGCACGAGGGGCCGCACATCCAGACTTGAGCACAGGCTTCTCGCCGTCCTGTCATCCGTTTGCGGCCGGTGGGGCGTCATGTGGGTATGAAGCGCGAATCCATGCGCCCGGGGGGCTCCGGATCCGACCCGTTCGACGAGTTCGTCGCGGCGCAGTACCAGGCTCTGCTGCGGGGGGCGTACCTGATCACCGGAGACGTCCATGACGCCCGAGACCTGTTGCACGACGCCCTGGCCAGGGTGTACCCGAAGCGGGCGACGATCCGGGAGCCCGCGGCGGCCGAGGGGTACGTCCGGCGGGCGATGGTCCGTACCCACGTCTCGCGCTGGCGCCGGACCAGGCGCGAGGTGCTGACGTCCGCTCTACCGGACCGGCCCATGGCCCAGGAGGCCGAGCGGGACGGGCAGTTGGCGGCGGCCCTGGCCGGGCTGCCGAGGCGCCAGCGGGCGGCTGTGGTGCTGCGGTACTACCTGGACCTCTCCGTCGCGCAGGTGGCGGTGGAGCTGGGGTGCTCGGTGACCACGGCGAAGACCCACCTGGCCCGGGGGCTCAAGGCGCTTCGACAGGAACTGGAACCGGCGGAGGAGTTGGTGGGGCGTGAGTGCTGAGGACAGGTTCGAGAAGGAGCTGGCCATCCGGCTCGGAACGCGCGCGGCTGGGGTCGGCGGCAACCCGCCGCTGGCCGAACTGCGCGAGGCCGGGCGGCGCCGGGCCCGGCGACGGGGGGTCGTGCGGGCCGTGACGGCGGTGGCGGTGCTGGCGGTCGGCGCGGGAGTGCTGACCCAGCTGGGCGGTGGCTCCGAGACCGGCCGTACGGGCGTCGCCGGGGTGGGCGTTCCGTCGACCGGATCACCGTCGGCCGGCGCGGGGTCGCCCTTGACGGGGGCGGACCCGTTGCCGGGAGCGGGGCCCGACGAGTTGGTGAAGACAGTGCTGGGCTGTCAGTCCGGCCCGTCCTCGCTGCGGACGCCGGGCTGGGGCGGGACGTCGGGGCTGCCGTCCTCGTCCTCGTCGGGTGGGCTGTCGTCGGGCGCGCCCTCGTTCGACCTGCCGTCGGGCCCGCCGACGTCGGCCCGATCCACCCCCACGACGACGGGGGCGCCGTCCTCTCCGTCGTCGCAGCAGCAGCGGCAGGCCGATCTGGCGCGCGCCGGCGAAGCGGTCGAGAAGATGGCCCGCGAGCAGTACGCGGACCACTACTTCGCCACCTGCCGGGACGCGAGCACGCAAACGCTGTACGTGATGCGGACCCCGGATACCGACCTCGACGCCGCCGTGACCCGGACGGTGGCCGACTGGCCCGGCGTGAAGCTGGAGTTCAAGGCCACGCCCGGCTACCCCCAGCTGCAGAGGCTCGCGAGGACGATCCGGGCCGAGGCCGGGGACTGGGCGGCGACGAAGGGCGTGCACATCCAGTCCGTCCAGATCGCCAACGACGGCGCCGGGGTGATCATCCAGACCCCGCAGGCGGCCACCGCCCGAGCGGAACTCATCAGGCAGTACGGCCAGTTGGTGGTCGAGGTCCGACTGTGACGCCCTGAGCCGGACGCGATGGGCCGGTGCCTCCACCCGGTGGCGCGGCCCGTCACGCCGCGAGGTCGTGGCGGAGATCGGCGGCAGGCTCTCGTCGATGTAGCCGCCGCTCTTGCCGTAGGACGTCGCAACCTTGGTTCCGTACTGGCGGTTCACCCACGATCCGGTGCCGGTGTAGTTCATGGCGTAGGAGTGCAGTCGTACATCGGGTCTTCGCTGCCGGTGAAGCCGTGGCCGCTGCGCGCGGGTGCGCCTCGCCGGGGATGGCGACGCGGATGGTGCGCTTGCCGTCGACCTCGTTCTCGCTCCCAGGCGCCGGTGGCTCCGCCGCGCCGGGCAGCAGGCGGGCAGCTGCGCAAGCAGGTGGTGGACGAGATCGCGGAGCTGACCGGCGCGATGCCGGGGTCCGGGACCCTGATCAAGGGCGCCCCAGGCCTGTGAAGCCCGTGTCTGCGGCGGCGGGGCTCAGCCTGACGGCCCGATGGGGGTGAGGACGGCGGCGCCCTTGCGGCCGCGCGTGCCGGGGCCGGCGGTGACCATCCGAGGCTTCAGGGCCATGGGTCCACCCAACGCAGTGCTCGGAGCGCCCATTCCCACACGTCGTCCTCCTCGCAGGTAAAGGGGAGACGCGTGTACGCCGTAATCCGCGCCGGTCCCACTCGCAGGGCGAACGGACTTGGCCGGGGGGCGCGGAGCTCCGCGGCGAGAGGCACCTCGGCGCGCCGGGTGCCCGGACCGCGCGCCGTCGGTACTACGCGAACGCGCACGTGCACCGGCTGGCCGCGGGTCGCGGCGGCACCGGTTGGGGCGGCACCGGTTGGGGCGCTACGGCGTGTGGGGTGTGCGGCGTCGTAGGCGGCCCGCGTCGTCGGATTGTGCAGGACCTCGTAGGCCGCCGTGACCTCGGCGAACCGCTGCGCATCCGCCGTCTCGGGGCGGGCATCGGGATGCAGCATGCGGGCCATTGCCCGGTAGGCCGAGGTGATCTGCCGCATGGACGCCGAGTGCGCTACGCCCAGGACGGCGTAGTGGTCCTGTCCGCCGAGTGAGGACGCCATGGCAGCCTCCGCGTATGGCAGCGTGTGGACGTGCCTTCTCAATGGCCTGAATAGAACCTCGGCTGTTTCCTGTCAAGAGACGGCAGGAGGTTGTCCCGCCGGCGGCGTGACGCCGGTGTCCGGGCAAGGCAGGGTGCTCCCCGCAGGCCACCTGCCGCCCGTCCTCGCCCCTCCCTGTTCCACTCCACGGAGGAGGGCGTGCCGGCGTACCAGGAGCGCGGCGTTGACATGCGAGCGAGGGGCGACGTATCCCGGAAATCGAAGGAGCGACGCGGGGTGCCCGAACCGCGATCCGGACGGGCGCCACACCCATCCCGCGGGTGACGAGCCCGTACGGATGGGGAGGGAAGGGAGCGGGATCATGGCACGCTCAGTCGGTATCGACCTCGGCACGACGAACTCCGTCGTCAGCGTCCTGGAGGCCGGGGAGCCCACCGTCATCCCGAACGCGGAGGGCGCGCGGACCACGCCGTCGGTCGTGGCGTTCGGCAAGGGCGGCGAGGTGCTGGTCGGGGAGATCGCCAAGCGCCAGGCGGTGACCAACGTTGAGCGCACCGCCCGGTCGGTGAAGCGGCACATGGGCGAGGCGACCTGGCGCTTCCCCGAGGCCGGCGATGTCGACGGCAAGCGCTACACCGCGCAGGAGATCTCAGCCCGGGTCCTGCAGAAGCTCAAGCGCGACGCCGAGGCCTATCTGGGCGAAGACGTGACGGACGCGGTCATCACAGTGCCGGCGTACTTCAACGACTCCCAGCGCACCGCGACCAAGGAGGCCGGCGAGATCGCGGGCCTGAAGGTGCTGCGGATCATCAACGAGCCGACCTCGGCCGCGCTGGCCTACGGGCTGGACAAGGAGAGCGACCAGACGATCCTGGTGTTCGACCTGGGCGGCGGCACGTTCGACGTGTCGCTGCTGGAGATCGGCGAGGGTGTGGTGGAGGTGAAGTCCACCAACGGTGACACCCACCTGGGCGGCGACGACTGGGACCAACGGGTCGTCGACCACCTGGTCAAGCAGTTCAAGAACGGCTACGGGATCGATCTCGCCCAGGACAAGATGGCCACCCAGCGGCTGCGGGAAGCGGCCGAGAAAGCCAAGATCGAACTGTCCTCGGCCACCGAGACGACGATCAACCTGCCCTACATCAGCGCCTCTGCCCAGGGGGCTCTGCACCTGGACGAGAAGCTCACCCGCGCGCAGTTCGAGCAGCTGACCGCGGATCTGCTGGAGCGCTGCAAGCAGCCGTTCCACCAGGCGGTGAAGGACGCCGGGATCGAGGTCTCCGACATCGACCACGTGATCCTGGTCGGCGGCTCCACCCGGATGCCGGCGGTCACCAGCCTGGTGAAGGAGCTGACCGGCAAGGACCCGCACAAGGGCGTGAACCCCGACGAGGTCGTGGCGATCGGCGCGTCCCTGCAGGCCGGCGTGCTGAGGGGCGAGGTCAAGGACGTCCTGCTGCTCGACGTCACGCCGCTGTCCCTGGGCATCGAGACCAAGGGCGGTGTGATGACCAGGCTGATCGAGCGCAACACCACGATCCCCACTCGGCGCTCCGAGATCTTCACCACCGCGGAGGACAACCAGCCGTCCGTGCAGATCCAGGTCTACCAGGGCGAACGCGAGATCGCGGCGTACAACAAGAAGCTGGGAATGTTCGAGCTGACCGGTCTGCCGCCGGCGCCGCGCGGCCTGCCGCAGATCGAGGTCACCTTCGACATCGACGCCAACGGCATCATGCACGTCTCGGCCAAGGACCTCGGCACCGGGCGGGAGCAGAAGATGACGGTGACCGGTGGCTCCTCGCTGCCCAAGGACGACATCGAGCGGATGATCCGTGACGCCGAGGCCCACGCGGAGGAGGACCGGCGCCGCAAGGAGGCCGCCGACACCCGCAACAGCGCCGAACACCTCGTCTACACCACCGAGAAACTCCTCGCCGAGAACCCCGACAAGATCCCCGCCGACGTGAAGGGCGACGTCGAGACGGCGCTGGCCGAGGTGAAGGAGAAGCTGAAGGGCGAGGACACCGCTGCCCTGCGCACCGCCGTCGAGCGGGCGGCGAGCGCCGCGCAGAAGATCGGCGCCGCCCTCTACTCCCAGGCCCCGCCCGGCCAGACCACCAACGCGCAGGCCGGCAGCAGCCCGGGCGAGGAGGAGGTCGTGGACGCGGAGATCGTCGACGACGACACCAAGGGCGGTGCGGCCCGATGAACCAGCGACCCCGGTCCGACGGTCGCAGCGCCAAGCCGCCGCTGGTCATCCACGACCGGCGGCGCATCGACCCGCTCACGCTCCGACTGCGCGATCCCGACCGCCCCGCCATCACCCCGGCCGCCCCCGCCCCGGCCCTGACCGGAACCGCCCCCCAGCGGGACGCCCGGGACACCGAAGGCGTCCCTGAAGCGCCCGAGGAGGACCGGCAGCGCGAACCGAGCGCCGCGGCCGGGGGCAGTGAGCGTGACCAGCTGCGACTGCTGGAGGCGCGGACGGCCGAGTACTTGGCGGACCTGCAGCGCGTGAAGGCCGAGTACGACAACTACCGCAAGCGGGTGCAACGGGATCGTCTCGCCGTCCGTGAGGCGGCCGTGGCGAACGTCCTGTCCGGTCTGCTGCCGGTCCTGGACGCCATCGACCAAGCCCGAGCCCACGGCGAAGTCGTGGGCGGGTTCCACGCCGTTGCCCAGCTCCTCGAATCCCACCTCGCCGGCCTCGGCCTGCGCAGCGTCGGGGAGGTGGGCCAAGCCTTCGATCCCCGCCTGCACGAAGCAGCCGCCGCACCCGCCGACGCCACCGGCGCGATCTGCACCGAAGTGCTCCGCCCCGGATACCGCGTCGGCGAGCACCTGCTGCGTCCCGCCCAGGTGCGCGTCGGCGACCCGCTCACCTCCGACCCGTCGGAGGCCCTGTGAAAGGCGAGCGCGTCCACTGCGGTACGCCGCTCCACAGAGAGGCGACAGCCGGGGAACCCTCCAGGCACGAGCGGCGGATCCTGGCCGACCCGGGTGGGACTTCGGGTCCGACGATGCGCGAGCAGTAGCGGCAGCGCGAGCAGTAGCGGCAGATCGTGGCCGAAATGGTGGTCTTGCCCGATCTTCCATCTGGCCTCACCGTGCACTCGGGGCCCGCACGTGGCCCAGGTGAGGAGACGGCCTATGTCCACCAATCCGACCGCCGCCGGACCGACCACTGTCCCGCTCCGCTTGCGAGCCCGCACCTGGCAGGGCGTCGCCCTGGGTTGGATCGCGGTCGTCCTGCAGCACACCGTCGCGGGCGCCGGGATCCGCCGGAAGTACAAGGCCCATCGCGACCGCGCCATTCGCGCCGCCCTGCGCCGGGACGTCCCCGTCGACCGCCTCGCCGGACGGCTGGGCCTCGCTCCGAAAACCATCCGTGACATCAACCAGGGACAGAAAACCGCCGAGTAGTCACCTGACCCCGGAGGGTCGGACGTGTCGTCGGCGCGAACCCCAGCCCGGTGATCGAGTACAGGGAAAGGGCCCGTTCCCCCGCAGCAGGAAGAGCGGGCCCCTTCGCGTTCCGGAGGCGGCGGGATCGAGGCGGGTGTACGACGTGCCCGGTCGATCATGCGGGGCGTGGCCATCCCCGCCGCAGGTCGTTGACCTTCGCTCACGACATTGGCCTGTTCCCGGTCGGCGAGGACGCCGCTGAGGCGTTCTACCGAATCATCGCCGCGGCCTGCGAGCGTCGCTCCATCGCGGTGGGCCGAGAGGACGTGGCAGGTACTCGGGCGCGTCACGAGCTGTGCCGGTCGGCTTGGTGCCGACGACGCCTTGCGGCTTCGCATGTGGGCGGTCAACCGGGCGCTTGCCACCTTCGAGTACGAGCCGTGCTCTGCCGACGGAATCGAGGAGGCCGTTCGCGCCTACTGGGCCGCTGCCGACTGGCTCCCTGAGGGCGCCGACCCGCCCGTCGGCCGGGACGCCGGATGAGGCTGCCGGCCACGCTCCGGCACGGGCGCTGCGGGTGACCGCTCACTTTCGCCGGGTCGCCGCGAACGGCGCCGCGGCCGAGCCGGAGCGTGCTCGCGGTGAGTGGACCCGGCGGAGGCCGTGCCGGGCGAAGGCCCCTCGACTGGCGAACATGACATGCTCGTTCCCATGAGGGACCAAATGGACTTGGCAGCGGGGGCGGCCGACGGCGGCTCCGAACCGGATGCCAGGGGCGGTGCCTTCTCCTCGGACCGTTACCTGGCCCTTCGGCGACCCACGGGCCAGAATCCGGCGATCAGCCCGGCTGAGCCCGTAATCCAGCAGGTGCTGGCCGGTGTCGCCGGTTCGGTGGTCTTCCTCCAGCCGGTGTCCGGGCCCGGGGGCGAGGTGGTGGATCTCCGCTTTGTGGCCGCATCACCCGGCGCGGTAGACATCGGAGGGCGCCGAGGCGAGGAGCTGGTAGGGCTGGAAATCCTCAGGACCTACCCGGGCGCGGCCGACAGTGACCTGTGGCAGGGCTATCTGAAAGCACTGGTGGCCGGGGACTGTTACGAGGGTGAGCTGGAGTACGAGGAGGTCGCCGCCGGCATCCCGCGTCTGTCCCGCTACGGCGTTCGGGCAGTGCCCTGCCAGGGCGGACTGATCGTCTCATGGACCCGTCTGGACAGCGGCGAGCGGGAACAGCGCCGGCTGGCGGCCATGCAGCGCCTGGCCGGGATGGGCTGGGCGGACTGGGACCTGGTCCGCAACGTCATCACCTGGTCCGAGGAGGTCTACGCGATCTTCGGCCGGCGCCCCGCCCTGGGCCCGATGACCTTGGAGGAGCTGCCCTCCCACGTTCCGGATGAGGACCTTCCCGCCCTTGGCGCAGCCGTGGAACGCCTCCTGGAAGAGGGGGAATCCATCGACCACACCTTCCGGATCACCACCGCGGACGGGCAGGTCCGGCACGTGCGGGTCGTCGCCGAGGCCGAGGTGGACGCGCTCGGCGCTCCGGTCGAGGTCCACGGCTTCGTCCAGGACCTCACCGCCGCCAAGCGCACCGAGCAACAGCTGCTGGAACACCAGCAGTCCGCCCTGGCACAGCAGAGCCTGTTGACTGCCGAACGCGCCCTCGCCGCCCGCCTCCAGGACACCCTGCTGCCGGTGCCACAACAGGTCCTGCACCTGGCCGGCCTGACCGTCGACGTCGCCTACCAGCCCCTTCAGGAGAGCCTCAACCTCGGCGGCGACTGGTACAGCGCCATCGAACTGCCCGACGGCAATGCACTGCTCGTCGTCGGCGACGTCGCCGGCCACGGCCTGGACGCGGTGGCCACCATGGCCCTGCTGCGCTTCACCGCCAAGGGCATGGCCATCACCGGGACACCCCTGCCAGCCGTCCTCGACCGGCTGAACGCCCTCCTGCTGCACGCCAACGAGCCGCACTCCGGTACGGCGACGATGATCATGGCTGTCTACCAGGCCGCGACCTCCCGGCTGACCTGGGTACAGGCCGGCCACCCACCGCCCCTGCTCCTACGCCAGGGCAACAGCCGCTTCCTGACAGCCCCCGAAGGCATTCTGCTCGGGGCGACCGCCGCGCCCCACTACGAGGCAGCGACCCTGCAACTGCTGCCCGGCGACCACGTCCTGCTTTACACAGACGGCCTGGTCGAGAATCCGGGCGAGCCCCTCGACGATGGCCTGGCCCGCCTGGCCCGCACCGCCCTGAGCCACGCCGGCCCATCCGGTTTCCTGGACGGGCTCCTCACCACCCTCGTCCACCCGGAAGCACGCCGCGACGACATCTGCGTGCTGCACATCACCCGCTGACCACTCGCAGCGGCAGTCGGCAGCACGCCAGAATTCGCCTCGGCACGGGTACCCAAGATCGCCAAGCGGCGAGGAGGCCGCTGATGGGCGGCGCGGGTAAGCGCCAGGGATGTGGTCCCTGCGTCGTGCCGGATGAGGCCGTGCTGCTCGAACTCGCGGCCCCGGGTCCCGAAAGCGGTCGAGAGCAGTGCCGTGCGGCTGTTCCGTGGGGGCTCGGTGTTGGCCGAGCGGCTCGCGCACGAGCGGGGCCCGTCGCGGACGGTGGCCTACAGGGGCCTGGCTCACAGTGGCCTGACGGCCATCTCGTCAGTCAGCTGGCGAGGAGACCGGCAGCTGTAGCGCGAAGGTGTGTGCCCTGCGGGTTTCCCGCCGGGCACACACCCTCAGTTCACGCCGGCGCGGGCGTGACGGCGCTGTCATGTTGGCGGCTGCCTGATCGTCTGATGGTCTGTCGGGCTGTGGTGAGGCCCGGTCTCGGGTCCTGGGTCAGATCGCCGTGGGCAGGTCTATGCCGGTGGTGATGTGATCCCAGATGGTGAAGCGGATGGTCACCTCAGTGCGGCCACTCAGGTCGCGGCGGCGCTTCCGACTCAGGTCGCGAAGACGCGGCGGCGTGCCCGGGACACCGTCACCGCAGCGGCACCGAGGGCGGCCAGCGCGAGCACCAGACCGCCCACCAAGACCGGGTTGACCCAGGACGGCACCAGTTCACCATCCGGCCCGCATCGCACGCTCACCGGAAACATCCGGGTGGTGACCCCGTCCGCAGGAAAGCCCAGAGTGGCGCAGTACTTGTCGGCCGGCATCAACGTCTGCCCCGACATCAGTCCGGTACTGAACGCCCCGTACGCCGTGCAGACACCCACGAGGGACAGCCGGACGAGCGTGCCGGAGTCGAAGGACGACCGCCGCGCACGCCGGGCGCGCACCACCCGGCACACCACCACGACCACACCGATCAGGAACAGGACCGGTGCGATCACCGGGCCGAAGAGGACAAGGCCGACACAGACCATCTCGGCGTCGCCGGCCCCGGAGGCCGTCTCGATCACAGGAAGCACTTGGGACACGCACCGTTGGACTCGCTGCGCCACCGTACGGTTCCCCACCCTCCCGGGCAGTTATCCATCGCGACAGATCGCGGCCGCCGTCCTGGCCGTGACGAGATGGCCGCCGCCGCGACGCGGCCTTGGCACGTTGGAAGGCCTCCGCCGGCCGACCCCGGCCAGGGAACAGACGGCCGCGCAGCACCGACCGGAGCAGGGCGCAGCAGGCCCCGACCGCGGCCGCCCGGCAGCACCACCCCAGACGAAACCGAACACCAACCCCCGCCGCCAACCCACCCAGCCACAATCTCAAATCCGATCCACACCACCACCGGCAACCAATCCCGGCGCTGGTCGCAGGCGGCCCGGTTGTTGGGTTTGTCCAGCGCCTCGGTGAGGGAGTGCCGGCCCGTCCCCGACGGCCTGCTGCCGGTTGGCCGGCGCGATGGGTCCGGCGTGGGTGACGACCAGGGCCACCGGCGGGTACCCGGCGCGGGTGCGGCCGGGGTAGACGCCACCAGTGCGCCATCCGGTCAGCGGCTTCCTCGCCGGAGCGGGCCGGCCCTGGGCCGTGAACCCTGATCCTCTCGCCATCCTCCGACGTGGTCGGTAGGTGGCTGATCGTCAGTCCGGTGGTCATGTCTTCAGCGCCCTCTGCGGTCAAGACTGTGACCTCCCGGACGACGTCGACCGACGAATCGTCCCTGCTCAACTTTTGGTAGAGCGTTTCAAAGCTTCCGTGATGGCGGAGCCAGGGGTACGACCGATGAACGCGGCGATGGTGCGGGTCATGTGTGCCTGGTCGGCGAATCCGGCCTCGGCCGCTGCGGTCGCCAGGGTGGCGGCGCCGCTGTGAAGCATCGCCTCGCGGGCGCAGTGCCAGCGGCGCAGGCCGGCGAGCGGGCAGCCGACGGCTTCGGCTGACAGTTGCCGCAGACGACGCGGGGAGATGCCGACTTGCCCGGCGACGACGGTCAGCTCCGTTCCGGTGCGCAGCATGCCGATGGCCTGTCGGAGGCGGGAGTCGACGGCGGCAGGCGCTCCGAAGAGGCTGTTGACGGCGCGGCGCACGGCGTGGAGTTGGAGGTCGCTGTTGACGGCGGCCAGGAGGGTGCGGACTTGCGTACGGTCGAGTTCGTGGATGCGCTGCCGGGCGGGGATCGCCAGGCAATGCGGGTCTATCCAGAGCCGGGTGCCCCCGTCCGGGCGCGTGATGGTCGTGGGCAGACCGGGCGGGATCAGCAGCCCGGGGCCGGCGGCCACCCGGCCGTGATCGTCGGCGGCTGTGATCGGACCGCCCCAGGACAGCGTGAGCTGCCACGCCGGCGCGGCGTGCCGGCGCATGGTGCCGGAGGTGGACGCCGCGAAGCAGGTGAACTCGGCGGCGACGGCGGCGAAGGCCAGTTGTCCGTCGCGGTGCAGCTGCCAGGACCGTGACTGCTCGACCACGTCGGCATCGTCGCACGCGGTCCCGTTCCCGGTCCCCGCGGGGCCTCACTTGCGCGAGGCGCTCCAGGCGTCGATTGCCGTTCTGTTCAAGCCTCGGCCCGGCGGCAGGAAGATCCTCTCCCCATGAGGATTCCCGCTGAAGCCCACGCCTCGCGGCCGTGGCGCATCCACGAGATCGCCCCGGACTTCCGGATCGAGGACGTGTGGGCGTTCCGCACCCCCGGCGCCGGTCCGGATGACTTCCCGGTGATGCTCACCGCGCTGGAAGCCGGCAATCGGTCCGGCGAGACGACGTGGCCGACCCGGTTCCTGTTCGCGGTGCGCTGGAGACTCGGCGCGCTGTTCGGCTGGGACAAGCCGACGGACGGACTGGGCGGCCGCGTCACGTCCCTGCGCGAGCGCCTGCCGGACGACTTGCTCCGATGCCCGGGCCGCAACGATCCGAACATCCCGTTCACGCCGGTGTACGAGACCCGCGACGAGTGCGTCAAGGAGATGGCCAACACCACCGCGCACATCCTGTGCCACCTGGGCTGGGTCCCGGTCGGCGACGGCGGCTACGAGCTCCGGATGGCCGCCCTGGTCAAGCCCAGCGGCCGACTCGGGCGGATCTACATGGCAGGCATCAAGCCGTTCCGCTACCTGATCATCTACCCGGCCCTGACCCGGCGCTGGGAGAAAGCCTGGCTCGACCGCGACCGAGGCCTGAACGAGGGATCCGACCATGACGACGAAAGCTGATGCAACGCCGACTCGAACCACAGGAATGATCAAGTGGGCCGCATGGCTCCTGGTGGCGTTCGGAAGCGCCCACACCCTGCTCGCGCTGACCATCGAACACGCCGCGAGTCATGCTGGAGACTGGTTCAACGGAAAGCTGTGGGGCGCCGACCTGGCTGCGATGAGCCCGGCCGAGAGCGCGTACTGGCTGACCTTCAACAGCTTCGCCCCGCCCTTCGTCATCATCGGATTGACGATCCTGTGGCTGAACCGCCGCGGCATCACTCCGCCGCCGTTCATCGCCTGGGCCCTGCTGACCTGGACGGTGGTCGGCGCGGCGCTGGCCGGGTTCTCGCCCCCGCTCGACCTGGCGGCGGAGGTCCTGTTGCTGGTCGCCGCCCACCGCGCCAAGCGGGCGACCAGACCGGACGCGATCCATCATCGGTGACAGCGGCACACACAGCCGTACGGGCGTACGCCGGCCTACAGACCTGCCCCCGCGAGCAGGTCGACCGCGCTCTGCTCGGTTCGGTGAAGGCGACGGTGACCGGGTCGGCCTGCGGCGGCGTCAAGGCGCCGAGTCGGCCGGCCGGGCGGGTGACGGCTGCTCGGGGTCGACCCGGCACCGGGCCCGTCCGGGTCTGGTCGCGGGATCGGCCCGGATCACCGCGCGGCGACGGCGGCGACGGTGGTGCCGGGCGCCCCGGCGCCCCGGCGCCCCGGAAGTAGGGCGCGCAGGATCCGGCGGCGCCTGGCCCGGGCGCCGTGCGCCGTCCTTGGTCGCGGGCAGTTCGGCGCGTAGTGCCGCCGTCGCGTCCAGTCCGTTGCAGCCGGGCATCTCGATGTCCAGCAGGCACACGTCCGGCCGCGTGCCCCCTCGCCTCGTCCCAACGACCCGCGTGACACTACCTGCCCGGGTCCTCCCCCCGTACGGGCGGCCCGCTGCGTTTCAGGGGCCCCTGAGGACGGTCGCGGCCATCGAGCAGGATGGTGGCGGCGCGGTCCATGACGTCGGCGCGCCTGTGGCCGCCGTGGTCGGCGGCGAGGAAGTGGTTGCCGATGCGCAGACAGAACGCGAGCAGGCTACGGGCCTCGATCTCGTCGGGATCGGTGCAGAAGGTGCCGATGAGTTCGCGCAGCAGGTCCATGCGGCGGTTGTCGACGCGGCGCAGGCGTGCTGCGACCTGTGCGTCGCGCCGCGCCCAGTCCCGCACGGCGAGGTCGATCGGCATCAGGCGGTCGTCGGAGAGGGTGAGCCGTCCGGCCAGCCGGATCTTCGCCCGGGCGTCGCCGTCGGCGCGTTCGACGTGGTCGAGCACCTCGTCGATGCTCTCGCGCTCCCAGGCGTCCAGCATCGCTTCCAGGAGTGCGTCGCGGTCGGCGAAGTAGCCGTAGAACCCCCCTTTGGTGACGCCGAGTGCCTTGGCCAGCGCCTCGACGCGCACCGCGTCCACGCCGCCGACCGCGAGCGCCCTGAGCCCCTCCTCGATCCACTTCTCCTGTGGTGTGCGTGCAGCGCCCACAGTGTGTCTCCTCTCACAGGCCCCGATCTATACGCCATCGTATATCGCGGCCTACTCTCGTTCTGTACGCCACCGTATATAACGAGAGGGGCGACGGGATGACCGTCGGTTTCGTTGCTTTCCACTACCCGCGACCCGAGTACGCCGAGGAGTTCGTCGGCCGGGTGCGCGCGGTCGGTGCGTTCATCCGCTCCAGGCCGGACTGCCTGGCAGCCGACTGCTGGATCACGGCCGACGGCGACGCCGTCGTGACGACCGGCCAGTTCGAGTCCGAGCAAGCGTTGAAGGGGGCGTTCGCCGCCGCCCGCGACTTGGGCCTGATCACCGAGACCGACGACCGCGAACACCGGCCCCGCCAGTTCTTCACCCTGCTACCCGGGTAAAGAGCAACCGTGGAGTCCGACGAGCCTGCGGGGAACAGCCCCCGCGATCTGA
This sequence comes from Kitasatospora sp. NPDC029312, assembly GCF_055569215.1. Taxonomy (NCBI): domain Bacteria; kingdom Bacillati; phylum Actinomycetota; class Actinomycetes; order Kitasatosporales; family Streptomycetaceae; genus Kitasatospora; species Kitasatospora sp. NPDC029312. The sequence continues at coordinate 50,099 of NZ_JBVHXY010000019.1, forward strand.
CACCGGCCAGGCGGGGGAGCGGCCCGCGCACCCGGATCCCGAGCGCCGAGCGGAGGCCGCCCCGAGGGAGGTCGTGGTTCGGGGTGGGCTTCTCGCTCGGCGTGGGAGCACTGCTGGCGTGGAATGTCGTGGATGCGGTGTTCCAGCTGACGTCGCTGCTGACGTTGCTGCTGCTCGCCGTGTTCATCGCGGTCAGCCTGGAGCCCGTGGTCGCCTGGCTGGTGCGGCGCGGCCTGCGCCGGGCATGGTCGGTGACGGTCGTGGTGAGTGGGCTGGCCGCCTTGCTGACCGGTCTGCTCGCGATGGTCATCCCGCCGGTCAGCGACGAGGTGAGCGCACTGGTCCATGCCATCCCCGGCTGGCTCCAGCAGCTCCACGACCACCAGTCGACCCTGGGCCGGATCGAGGACCGCTACCACCTGGTGGAGCGGGCGAAACAGCAGCTGGCTTCCGGGGGCTCGGCCTCCGGGGTGTTCGGTGGCGTGCTCGGCGCGGGCCAACTGCTGCTGAGCACCGTGACGGCCACGGTGATCGTCGTCAGCGTCGCCGTGTACGTCATGGCGGCCCTGCCGGTCATCAAAGCGTTCTGCTACCGGTTCGTTCCCCGCAGCCGGCGTCAGGGGGTGCAGGAGATCACTGAGGAGATCCTCCAGCGGACGGGCCGCTACATGCTGGGCAATGTCCTGACCTCAGCCATCGCGGGTCTGGCGACCTTCGCCTGGTGCGCGGCCACCGGCGTCCCCTACGCGGGGGCGCTCGGCGTGTTCGTCGCGTTGATGGACCTGGTTCCCATGGTGGGCTCGACGATCGGGGGCATCGTCGTCAGCCTGGTCGCGCTGTCGGTGTCCCTGCCGATCGCCATCGCCACCGCCGGCTTCTACATCGCCTTCCGGCTCCTCGAGGACTACCTGATCATGCCCAGGGCCATGAAGTTCGCGGTGAACGTGCATCCCATCGTGACGGTGATCGCGGTCCTCCTGGGCGGCGCGCTGCTTGGTCTCGTCGGCGCACTCGTCGCGGTTCCGGCCGCGGTCGCGCTCGGCCTGGTCCTCGACGAGTACGTCTTCCCCCGCATGGACAGCGCCTGAAAGGCGGTCGAGAGCAGTTCCGCCATCGTGACCTCGGCAATCCGAATTGATGACCCGTCAGCCGACTGCGTGCAGACCGCTACCAGCGGGATCGGCAGGACTGCCCGCGGGGAGGCGACCCTTGCCCCAAGTCGACGTGTCCGACGGCACGCCGGCGCGCCGTGGCGCCATCAGGAGTCAGGGCACCATGTGCAGGCGCAAGGGCCCCTGAACATGCGCTCGAGCGAGGGGCACCGAGGCCATTGCAGTGGCCGACCTCGATCACGGGCATGCCGGCCCGGTCGGCGGCCGCCGCGTAGGGGTGCAGTTGGCCGGCGTCGAGCTGGTGCCCTACGGCGTGGTGGCCGTCGCTCAGCGTCGGGCAGCGCTGCAGCCCGGACGACGATGGTGAAGCCGCTTGATGAACATGTGCGTGTTCGAGGCGTTACGGTGAGTGGCATGTCCGTTGTTATCGCAGGCGGCCACGGCAGGGTCGCCCTCAAAGTCTCCCGTCTGCTGGCGGACCAGGGCCACGGAGTCCACGGGATCATCCGCCGCCCGGAACAGAGCGCCGCCGTGCTGGCCACCGGAGCCCGGCCGCTGGTCATGGACTTGGCCACGGCCACCGCCGAACACCTCGCGCACCGGCTGGCCGGCGCGGACGCGGTGCTCTTCGCCGCCGGCGCGGGGCTCGGCGACGCGCCCGGGCGGGCGAACCCGGTCGACCACGACGCGGCACTCGCCCTCGCGGACGCGGCCGAGCTCGCGGGCGTGCGCCGGTTCGTCATGCTCTCCGCCATGGGCGCCGGCCCCGCCAGCCGCTACCCCGCCGACCCGCTCGTCGAGACGTACCTGCGGGCCAAGGGCCGCGCAGACGAGAACCTGCTGTCCCGCCGCGCCCTGGAGTGCACCGTGGTGCGGCCCGCCTGGTTCCGCGACGGCCCGGGCACCGGCCTGGTCAACCTCGCCGAAATCACCGGTCCCGGCGAAATCGACCGGGTCGACGTTGCCGCCGTCCTCACAGCCCTGCTCGCCACCCATGCCACAACTCCCCGGGTCCTCGAACTCACCTCCGGCACCACCCCCGTTGCCGAGGCCGTCGCCCGGGTCGCCCGGCAACGTGACGCCCACCGCTGAGTAAGCCACCGCCGGGCGATGTCGCTAGGGGGGGCGTCCGCGACGAGGGTTCAGCGAAAGCGGGCGAGCCCGACGGTGGCCTGGGGGCCCGCCATCTGCAGATGACACCTACCGCGTTCCAGCACAGGTGGGCGTGTCGAGGCGCGCGGGGTGCACCGACCTGATCAAGCAGCCCCGGAAGCGGCTGACCCGTCTGCACGCCGCGGGGGTGGCTCGAGTTCGTGACCCTGCCACAGGCCGGCTGGGCGAAAACCTGGCACCTCACCGCACAGAGCGCAGCAGTGGCAGCGACTTTCCCCCAGGCCCGCCGTCCAGCCGCCGTGCCGCTGACGGCCTGCGCCCAACTGTGGAAGCAGGCCGGCGAGGACGGTTCGGGGCGGGCGTGGGAGCGGCGCTGGCGATCCTCCCCGCGACTGCTGGTCGTCGTCGGGACGGCAACCGCCGGGGTCCGCTCAGCGGTGACGGACCTACGGCTGGCCGCCGAGGAGAACCCGGCCACGGCCGAGATGCTCACCGCCGTCCCGGCCAGCACCCCCCGATCGAGGACCTGGTCCAGCGCGGCCCGTCCGCGCCCATCTTGCGCCCGCTCAGCAACCGGGGGCGGGCGGCCGTCGCAGCTGTAGGCGGCAGGGAGGAGTGCCGGGGCGGTCTGCCGCCCCCTCCCCCGCTCCCATCTCCCGGCCGGTGGCGCCCCGAAGCGGGGCCGCCGGGCCAGCGCCCATGCCACAACGAACGCACCCGGTCGGGCGACCCGCCCCGGCCGATGGGAGAGCACCCGCGCCGTGCCGGCCGCACCCGGGATTGGCCGTCAGCGCAGGCTTCGCCAAGATATCCGTCATGACCGATCCAGGGGGAACGGCGGCCGGCACCGCCACGACGGGCATGCTCATCAGCGGCCGCTACCGACTGCACGAACGCCTTGGGCGCGGCGGTATGGGCACGGTGTGGAAGGGCCACCGCCGAACGGCTGCGCCGCAAGGTCGCGCTCAAGGAACCCGTGCTCCCCGACGGCGTCGACGATCGGGAACGCGACGAACGCTTCCGGCGGATGGAACGCAAGGCGCAGGCCGCCGCCGCCCTACGGCACGCCCTCCTCGTCGCCGGGGAGACGAGGAGGGCGTGCGGCAGGGCGTGAAGAGCGGCTGCTCTCCGCAGGCAGGGTCACGCCCCCTCGTCAGGGACGGGGCGAGCTCCGGCGCCAGGACGGCTGGACCCGGGGTCCGGCCCCGGCCGCACAGCGGGGACAGACCCGTGCGACCCGGTCGGCGGCCCCGCCGCTGGCCGGCTGTACCTCGGCCCACCCCACGTGGGCGAAGCGGCGCAGGTGGGCGCGGTGCAGCGGAAGACCACAGACGGTCTGGTTCTTCCCGCGTTCCCACGCGTGGACCTCACCGGCGGGCAGCCGCGTGTTGTCGTCCTCGTCGAACCACTCGCCGGAAGCAGCGACGGCGTAGAGCGTCGGACGCGACATCGAAGTCCTCCCTCGTCGTGGCCGAGCACCTTCCACGTCTGCTGGAACAGCACTCCCGCGGCCATGCCACCGACGTCGCCGAGCGCGAGACCGACCGGCTTGTAGGCGATCTTCGATGCCTCACCCGGCTCACCCCTTCCGGCGGCGGCAGGCCAGCCACACCACGGCGGCCGCCGCCGCTGCCGCCACCAGCACCTTGCGGTTGGCTCGCGCCCGCGGCGCCACCTGGGCGGTCTTCTCCCGCACCGGCTCGGGTGCCTTCTCCTCCCACAGCTGACCGACCTCGGCGGCCTTGGCCCGGGCCTGCCCGGCGGCCTGAGCGGCCTTGTCCTTGACCGGGTCGGGCAGCCGGTCCTGCACCTGGTGGGCCAGGTCCGCGACCCTCGCCTTCAATTCTCCGGCCTTGAGAGCGGCCTGTTCCTTCACCTCGCCTGCCTTCGCGGCAGCCTGCTCCTTGACCTCGGCGGCCTTCTCCTGGGCGCGCGCCCTGACATCGGTCTTCGCCGCGAACGCCTGGATCGTCTCTCCGAGCTCGGCCCGGGTCCGCTCGACTTGTTCGCGCAGTTCCTCGGGGCTGGAGGCGATGGGTTCGTCGTGAGGCGGCTGGGTCATCGGTGTACCCTCTCCTTGATCTCGGCCACGTCGGCCTTCACGTTCTCGACGGTCCGCTCGGGCACGGCCGACCCGGCCCTGTCGACCTGTCTCTTTCCACTCACGGCCAGCACCGCGGCGATCGCACCGAGCACCGCTGTGACGATCAGCCCGGCTGCCCATACCGGCAGCGTCACCGCCAGCGCGGCGATCACGGTGGCGACCAGCGCCTGCGCCATCAGGAAACCGACCAGCCCGGCGCCGCCGAACAGGCCTCCGCCCTTGCCGTAGCGCCGGCCCTTCTCCTTCATCTCCTCCCGCGCCAGGCGCAGTTCCCCCCGCACCAGCTCGGTCAGCTGGTGCGAGGCCCGCTGCACCAGCTCACCCACCGGCTCCTGGCCCAATCGGTCCACGCTCGAGGCGGACCCGGCACGGTGCTGCTGCGTGCTCGACACAGCGGTCACCTCCTGTCCCTCTGCGCTCCTGCTCTGCCAGCCGGAACGCGCCATGCGCCCGACCATCCGTTGAGGGCACGCTTACCCCGACCAGACGAGTTCAGCCCGGTCGTACGGCCTGACATGCCCGCCTGCTTCACTTGTCCTCCTGCCCGGACTTGGGCCGCCCACGCGAAGGAGCGCCGGGTGATTGCCGCGCAACCACTCACAGACCGAAGTAGAGCAGCTGCGCCCGAACCGGGATGCAGCATCGAGAACAGCCCGGCAGCGGGGCGGCGCGCCCAGCAGAACTCACACCAGCGACCCGCCACTACGACGTCGGCAGAACCGTCCACCGTCCCGAGAGCATCATCGAACGCAACCGGATCAGACCAAGAACAAGCTCAGGCGATACGTTCGACCAAGGCATGGAGAGAGGCACCGACCGGATGCCACGGGCCGGAAACAGTCCAGCCATGGGCCGGTAGCACCTCGGCCGCGGCGCTCTCCGCCTTCGCGAGATCCTGCTCGTCGACCCGCACCCCGATGACAACCGGGCGGAGCGCGATGCCGAATCCGAGGGACGTGATGACCACCGGGCCGTCCTCGCTCTGCCAGTAGTCGTGGAGCGCGTTTTCGGACACCATGACGTCGCAATACTCGCCCCGCGCGATCTCGGCGGTGGTGGAGATGATGGCCGTGTGACCGATGGCGGGGCGGGCGCTTGTGTCCGCGAGGAGGACAGTCGCCACCTTGTCCGCGCGACTCTGGAGCTCTGGCAGGTACTCCTCGATGAGGTGGTCGGGGTGATCCTCGCCGTACCAGTGGAGCAGGTCGCCGCGGGTCGCGACGACTCTCTCCCGCGGCCGGTGGACGGCGCCGGCATCCACCTCGATGCAAGGGATGCAGTCGTGCCGGGACACGTACAGGGCCGTGTCTTCGTCCGAGGCATCCAGGAGCCGCCGGACCTGGGACACCGTGATGTCGATACTCGGCACCGGTTGCTCTCCTTGTCGTTGTCCGCTTGCCCGCGGTCAGCACTGCCACAGGAGGACGGCCTCGGTGCAGGGCTCGCAGGCGAAGGTGAAGGCGTAGACGGCGCCGCCGCCGAAGTTCATGGCGGTCATTAGCGTCGTCACGGCGGTGGACTCTATGGCAGGGATCCGACAGCCACACCGGCCGGCCGCCGGCCTGTGCCGCAGGCCCGCCGTCATTCGGCACCACCACAAGACCGGCGCGCCCGTCGCCGGATCACTCAGCGCACTGGATTCTGACCGCGTTGGCAGCATCGGTCTCACCCTCGTCGGGCCAGCGGCCTTCTATGTGGAGTTGGATGAGCGCGGCGTGGGAGAGCGGGCTGGCGGGATCGGTGACGTCGCCGTTGGTCGTGTAGTCCAGGAGTACGACATCCTTCTTGTCGCGCAGCCGCTCGACCAGATCGGCGACGCGGTGTTCGAGGACCCACCGGTAGGCCGGCAGGTAGATCCGGCGCCGAGCGGTCTCATAGGGCAGCAGTTGGTCGCCGTACAGACCGCTACGGTGGCCTTGGACGGGGCCGTGTCGACGCACCGTCCGCTTCAGCCCTTTCATCGTGGTGATCCGGAGCTTGGCGGGATCGACATCGGAATCCTGGAAGACCTTGAGGGCCTGCCAGATCCCTTCGACGGACTGACTGGTCACGCCGTCACAGTAGGGAACGGGGATGCCGCCGTGGGGGTAGAACGGACTCAGCCGCACCCACGGTTCGGGTGCCCTGGAGGTCACGTCGATGATCTCCGCACCAGGGAACGCGGTGGTCAGTGACGTCATCGCACGGCGACGACTGGCAACACGGATCGACATCTGAAGGGTCCCTGCCTCGGTTACATGAGCCACCGAGCATCCCCGATGCCACTGACATCATCTTTCCCACGGAACCAAGCAGGGCGGCGTCCAGCTGGGTCCAGCCCGCGGTGGTCCTGCAACGGCACCAACACCTGGTCCAGCTTCTGGGTCGGCCTCGACGGCGACGGCAGCAGCACGGTCGAACAGACCGGCACCGAGGCCGACTGCTCCGGGGGCACCCCGGTGTACTCCGCCTGGTACGAGATGTACCCCCAGTACCCGTCCGACTTCAGCAGCACCGTACGGCCGGGGGACCACCAAGGCCACCAGCTCGGGGCTGAGCGGCGGCAGCTCTTTCTCGGTGACTCGGAAGCACAGCTGACGGACGGCGGCGGGGGGCCGCGCAAGCATCTGCGCGACTCCCGCCCACCCGTCGGTCGTCCGGCTCAGCCGCCCGCCGGCACCCGGAGCGTGCCGTAGCGCTGCATCCGCTGCCAGCGGAGCCGGGAGCCCGCGAGCGCGGTGAAGACCGACTGGATCACCACCAGGTACATCAATTGCCGGTAGACGAACTGCTGGAACGGCAGGCTCCACAGCGGACCGAGCTTCTCCTTGTCCAGCCGGAACGCGTACGCGCCCATCAGCATCTGCACCAGCAGGAAGGCCGCCCACAGGCCGATGATCCGGACCGGGTCGAGGAAGGCCAGCCCGTAGAGCGCGAAGACGTCCACGACCGGGGCAAGCAGGGGCAGCAGCACCTGGAACATCAGCAGGTAGAGCAGCCCGCGCCGGCCCAGCTTGCCGGCCTGCCCGCCCTGGACGAGCGCGCCGCGGTGCTTCCACATCGCCTGCAGGGTGCCGTAGCACCAGCGGTAGCGCTGCCGCCACAGGGCGCCCAGCGAGGCGGGGGCCTCCGTCCAGGCCTTGGCCCGCTCCTCGTACACCACCCGCCAACCGGCGCGGCACATGGCCATGGTCAGGTCGGTGTCCTCGGCGAGGGTCTCCTCGCCCACGCCTCCGACGGCCAGCAGCGCGGAGCGGCGGAAGGCGCCGACCGCACCCGGCACGGTGGGCATGCACTCGGCGAGGTCGAACAGCCGGCGGTCCAGGTTGAAGCCGACCACGTACTCGATGTGCTGCCAATGGCCCAGCAGGCCAGCCCGGTTGACCACCTTGGCGTTGCCGGAGACGGCACCCACGGTTGGATCGGCGAACGGCTGCACCAGCATCCGGACGGCATCCGGCTCGAAGACGGTGTCGCCGTCGACCATCACCAGCAGTTCGGCGCGGGCCGCGGCGATGCCGGTGTTGAGGGCGGCCGGCTTGCCGGCGTTCTCCTGCCGGATCACCCGGACGTACGGCAGGTCCAGCGACTCCACGAGGTCGGCGGTGCCGTCGGTGGAGCCGTCGTCGACCACGATCACCTCGACCGGGTGGTCGGAGGCCAGCAGAGAGCGGACGGCGGGCTCGATCCCGGCGACCTCGTTGTACGCCGGGACGATCACGCTGACCGGCTCGGTGACCGGCGCACCCCAGCCGCGGCGGCGCATCCGCTTGTGCCGGTGGGCGGCGTACAGCACGACGACCGCGCGCAGCACGCTGACCGCGCCCGCCGCCCAGAGCAGCCAGTCCAGCGCGGTGAGCACCCCGTTGCCGCCGGTCAGCAGCCAGATCAGGGCCAGGCCGAGCCAGTGGTCGCCGGTGCCGGCCGGGCGGACCGGGTCGGGCAGGCCGACGGCGTCGCTCACGGTGGTGAAGCGGAAGCCGCGGGCCTTCAGCGTGCTCAGCACGCCGTCGAGGGCGGCGACGGTCTGCGAGCGGTCGCCGCCGGCGTCGTGCATCAGGAGGACCTGCCCCTGGTGGCCGGTGCCGGCGGTCGCCGCCCTGACGATCGAGGGCACGCCGGGGCGTTGCCAGTCCTCGCTGTCCTGGGTGGTGAGCACGGTCAGGTAACCCTCGCGGCCGGCCTGTTGGATCGCGGACCAGCCGGGATCGTCCACGGCCTCGGGCGTCGAGGAGTACGGCGGGCGCAGCAGCGAGCTGGTGACTCCGGCCGCCCCGGCCACGGTCAGCTGGGCCTCGCGCAGTTCCAGCGTGCGGCGCCAGGAGGCGGCGGCGCCGAGGTCGGTGTGGGTGAAGGTGTGGATGCCGATCTGGTGCCCCTCGGCGACGATCCGGCGGATCAGGTCGGGGTGGGCGGCGGCCTGGGTGCCGACCACGAAGAACGTGGCGTGCACCCCGGCCCGGTGCAGGGCGTCCAGGATCTTCGGGGTCCAGGTCGGGTCGGGGCCGTCGTCGAAGGTCAGCGCGATGGTGCCGGGCGCCGGGGAGGCGCTGCGCGGCTGCGGGGCGGCACCGTCGATCACTGGGCCGCCGTTGAGGATCGCCGGCGGTACGGCGTCCGCGGCCGCGGGCTTGGCCGCCTGGTCCGGCCGCTCGTCGAAGCTGTGCTGGGCGTATCCCTGGAGTACCAACGCGCCGACGAGCGTGAGCAGCAGGGCGGTCAGCAGCAGCCAGTGGGTGCGTAGCGGGCGCTGACGGACGACGCCGCGCCGGCCTCGGCGGGTGCGGTCGGGGGCTGGGGCTCGTCGGCGGCGGGCGGCGCTCACGGTGCTGCTTTCTGGGGTGGGGACGGTTCGGGCTGTGGTCGGGCGTCAGGGTTTGCCGGGGCCCTTGCCCGGTGCGGTGCTCGGGCGGCCGTGCCCGGGGGTGGGGGTGGCCGGGCCGGTCGGCGTGGTGCCCGGAGGTGCCGCCGGGGTGGTGGCCGGGACGGGCGAGGTGGTGGCCGCCGGGGAGTGCGGGGCTGGGGCCGGGGCTGCCGTGTCGGCCGTGGGCGGATGCTGGAGGCCGACTGCGGTGCTGCCGCTCCGGTGGGCAGGTCCCTCCGTCTGTCCCGCGTCGGGCGCGACGGCGGCCTGCGGGGCGGCGGACGGCGCCTCGGACGGGGTGGGCTCCGAGGCGGTTGCGCTGGGCGCGGGCGGCTGGGGCAGTGGGAGGAACGGCGCGTTCACGGTGGGGCCGCCGAGCAGTGCGCTGGCCAGCAGGGCCAGGTACCCGCCCGCCGGGACGGCCAGGACCGCTCCGAGCCGGCGGATCCGGCGCTGCCGGCGGCCGGAGGCGTCCACGAACACCGGCGGGGGCGCAGGTTCCGGCTGGGGGTCTACGGCGGGGGCGACTGGCGGTAGTTCGGCGGTGGGCGGGTCCGTCTCGTCGGGCTCGGGGAGGTACTCGGCGGGGTGGACCGAAGCGGCGAAGTGCTCGGCGGCGTAGGCGGGAACGACGAAGCGCTCGGTCGGGGCCCCGGCGACCGCTTCGTCGTCCGCAGAGCCGGGGAGGTGCCCCGGGACCTGCGAGGGGCGGAACTGTTGCCCGGCGGCGGGCCACGGGTCGTACGGCTTGACGGTCACGGTGTCGGATCCAGGGGGTGTCGTCGGTTCGCGTGCTGCCACGACGGCATGCGCCGATCCCTGGCGGGTCGGACGGTGCGCCGGTCGCGACTGTTCAGCGCCGACACGCGGCGGATTGTCACACCCCTCCTGAGGTTTCTGAGCAACGGGCCGCCGCCCCCGTGTGCGGGAGCGGCGGCCCGGGCGGGGCGCCTCGTCCGGCGGCGCGCGGGTTGTCGCCGGTGAGCAGCGTCGGCGCCGTACCCGCCAGGGCAGTCGGCGCGCTGCCGGTTCCGCTGCAGGGCATGTTCCGGCGCACTACGGGTTGCTTTGGTCCGGTCCTGACAGTGCCGGTCCGGTCCGGTTCCCACGTGCTTCAGCCGAGCCTGCCGCCAACATCGCTCAGCTCAAAGTGTCGTCGTCCGCGGTGATCCGGTCCTTCCGTACCCAGGCGCCCTTCCGGCGAATCCGGGGCGTCCCGGCAAGGACAGGTAGGGCCGGCGGCACTCGTGCGGGGCACGGCCGGGCCTCGTGCTTCCTCCTACGGTCAGCTGACCGGGCCCGGCCGTGTAGCAGCCGGGCGTCACAGCAGGCCGCGCCCGCGTAGGTCGGTCAGATACTTGGTGATCAGCTCGGCGGAGAGGTGCGGGATGGCCTCGCCGCCGTCTTTGGCCTCGCGGACGGCCTGTTCGAAGCGCTGGGACGGGACAGGCGAACCGCAGACTGGTGCGGAGGGGTGCCGGAAGGCGTGCAGCAGGGGCAGCAGCGAGCGGCGCCGCTGCGATTCCGGCAGGGCACGTAGCGCGGTCTCGAATCGAGTGAACCAGTCGTCGTAGTCAGCGATGCGGTGGAGGGTGCGGCCAGCCTCGCTCAGCCAGTCGATGCAGGTGTCCAGCGAGATGCCGTCGTCGTGCGGGTTGACCACGTGGTACGTCTGGTAGCCGTCGGTGCCTCGCGCGGCGAGGGTGTTGACGGCCTGGGTGACGAAGTCGACGGGCAGGCCATCGAGGTGGGCGCGTTGTCGGTTCCCCTGGGCATCGGTGCGGTAGAAGGAGACCGGGGCAATACCGGTCACAGCGAGGCTGAAAAGCAGGCGGGTGAACAGATCGGGGACGTTCAGCTGGCCGGTGTGGTGGCGGTGGGCGAGGATCAGGCTCGACCGGAGGACGGTCACCGGCAGGTCGCATGTGTCGTGGGCCTCCCGTAGCAGTACCTCGCCCGCCCACTTGGCCGCCGCGTAGCCGGTGGCGTACTCGTTGCCGAGAGTACGTCCGGGGCTCACCAGCCGAATGTCGGCGCTCTCGTCGAGTCGTGCAGGGTCGAGCCGGTCCGCCACACCGACCGTCGACAGGTAGGTGAACGGCTTGATCCTCCCGGTGAGGGCGAGCCGGATCAGCTCGGCGGTGCCGAGGACGTTGGGGCCGAACAGCTGGTCGTAAGGCAGAACGTGGTTGACCAGCGCCGCCGGGTGAAGGATCAGGTCGACCTCCTGGGCCAGCCGGGTCCAGGTGTCCGTGGCCAGACCCAGCCGTTCCTGACTGATGTCACCGGCCAACACGTCGAGGTGGTGCGGGGCCGACTCCCAGTATCGGTGGCGCAATCCCGGATCACCGGTGTCGAAGGCGGCGTCCAGCCGACGGCGGGCCTCGGCGGTGTCCCGACCCCGGACCAAGCAGATCAGCCTGCCACCGGAGCCGGCCAGCCGTTCCAGCCAGTCCAGGCACAAGAAGCGACCCAGGTAACCGTTGGCCCCGGTCAGCAAGACCGTCCGCTCCCCCACCGCGCGCGGCAGCCGACGTGCGGTCCCGAGGGTCCTGGCGTCGATGAACTTCTCCAGCGTGAGGTCGGCGGCGCAGAGCTCGGTGCTGCTGTGGCCGTGTACCAGGGCGAACGACGGGCGTTTGACTCCGCAGGCGCGTGCCGCCTCGATGTGCTTCGCGATCGACCGGAGGTCGTTCGCCGGGCCGAGCAGCACCTCGACCGGGGTCTCGACCTCGAAGATGTCGTGCAGCAGTCGGGAGAGTGACAGCGCGGCCAGCGAATCCGCCCCCAGCTCGGTGAACCGCGTGGTCGTGCTCAGCTCCGCGGCCAGGCGGCCCAACAGCGCGGCGGCCGCATTGCGGACCGTCTCGAACACCGGCTGGCTGGGCCCGGCTTCGCGCAGGGCGCGCAGCGCGTCCTGCTGCTTACTCGCAAGCTGTTCGTAGCGCCGTTCCAGGCGCTCTGCGTAGCGGGCCTGCAGTTGTGGTCGCAGATTCTTCCGGATCTCCGACAGCAGTCCGTTCTCTACGGTGAACGGCTCGGGCTCGACCAGGAAATCACGGGGCATTTCGTGCGGTTTCAACCCGGCTTGCCTGGCGACCAGCTGCAGCGACTCGCCCAGCGCCCGCCGGAGCGACTCGCTGCTCGTGGCCTGCCTCAGCGCCTCCTCGGTAGGCACGATCACCGCCAGCAGGCAGTCACGCTCGCTGTTCCCGTACATGTAGATCTGCCGGACGAGCGGGCTGGTGACGAATACGCTCTCCAGTCGGGAGATCGTGACGAACTCGCCCTGCGCCAGCTTCAGCACGCTGGTGCGGCGGTCGACGTAGACGAGCTGGTCCGGGCCGGTTTCGGCCATGATGTCGCCGGTCCGGTAGAAGCCGTCCGCGTCGAAGATCGCAGCCGTGGCCTCGGGCTGACGGTAATACCCTGGGGCCGCGGCCTCTGTCCTGACCAGCAGTTCACCCCGTGGGTGAGGCAAATCCGTGGTGTAGTAGCCGAGTTCGGGAACGTCGACGAGCTTGTACTCGGTTACCGGCGGTCGCTGAACGCGGGAGTCGATCAGGAGGCAGCCCGTCTCGGTCGAGCCGAAGGCGTCATGCACCGGAAGCCCGAGGCAGGACTCCACGAACCGCTTCAGCTCGGACGCAACGGGCGCGCCGCTGAAGGTCGCCTGCAGTACCCGGCCGCCGAGGACCCGCTCGCGCAGGTCGGCCTTGACGGCAGCGTCCAGCGCGCCGGAGTCGGAGAACTCCGGCGCGCGGCGGGATGATTCGCGCTGGTACTCCTGATAGAGCAGGTCGCAGATGCGCGGCACCAGCAGTAGCTGCGTCGGCCGGGCGAGTGCAAGGTCCTCGAACAGCGTCGAGAGGTCGCTCGTCGAGGTGAAGTAGGAAGTGCCGCCGCGCCCGAGCGTGCGGTACAGCGAGGTCCGTCCGGCCGTGTGGCTCAGGGGCAGGTAGCCGAGATCGAGGACGGGCAGCTCGCCTTGCGCCGGGCCCCAGCCGGCCCAGAGCCGGTGCAACATCCGCTCGGTGTAGATGGCGCCCTTCGGTGCCCCGGTACTGCCGGAGGTGTAGACGATTAGCCGCATCGGATCCTCGCCCTGCTCTGGCCGGGCGAGGGGGGCCTCTGGCAGACTGCGGCCGCGTTCGACCACCTCGGCAAGGGAGTCGACCACGGTAAGCTGCCGCCGCGCGGCCTCCAGCCTCCCGTCGTCCGCCTCCGAGTGGCGGTCGAACACCACCAACCGCGGCCTCGACTCGCTCGACAACACCAACTCAATCGCACGATCGAGGATTTCAAGACTTGCTGCCATTACTCGCGGCGCGGTCTCCGCAAGGATCGACGCCAGTTGGGCTACCGGTGCGCCGGATTGCAGCGGCACGCAGACGGCACCCAACCGCAGGCAGGCCAAGTCGAGCACCGCGTAGTCAACGCCGGTGCAGCCGTACAACGCAACGAAGTCCCCGGCTCCCAGCCCGTGGTGCTGCCACTCGGCGGCCACCGCCCCGGCCTGCTCCCACAGCTCGCCGTAGCTGACCGTCGCGAAGCGCGGCAGCAACCGCAACGACAGCCGGCCCGATGCCTGGTCGACCACCGGTTCCCGCGCCCGTTCAGCCAGTGCCGAGCGCTCCATGTATCCCCGCATGACCGCATCCACTGCCCGCGCCAGCCCGTCCTTGGCACCGCGCAAGGCCTCCCCGACCGACTCCAGCGGCAGCGCACTGCGCAACTGCTCGTCATCCACCGGCCCCACCAACTTCCCGTGCCCTGCAACTCGCCTGGTAGCCGAACGTGCCCGATCGGTCGCTTATCGTGTCCGCCAAAGGTATCAGCGGAGGAGCGAGGGCATGACCGAGGTAATGATGCGGGCGCCGGCCGCAACGGGGCGGCCGACCCGGGCCGCGTGGCTCGTTCTGGCGGCCATGACGGGCAGCCTGTCGATGATCATGCTGGACGAGACGGTCGTGTCGGTCGCGCTGGCGACGATGGGGCGTGAGCTGCCGCTGACCTCGAGCGGGCAGCAGTGGGTCGTCAGCGCGTACGTGCTGGCTCTGGCCACCACGGTCGCACTGGCCGGCCGGCTCGGCACCAAGTACGGGCCGGTCACGACCTTCCGGCTCGGCGTGTGGGTCTTCTGCCTCGCCTCCACCTGCTGTGGCCTCGCCCCCACGGGTTGGGCGGGCGAGGGGTGGCTGATCTCCGCGCGGGCGGTTCAGGGCCTTGGGGCGGCGCTGATGGTGCCGGTGAGCGCCAGTCTCGTGATGGCCGCCTTCCCGCTCGCGGTGCGTGGGCGGGCGATGGGTGTCTACGTGGGCGTCAGCCAGCTCTTCCTGGCGCTCGGCCCACTGCTCGGCGGAGCGCTGACCGAGTGGGTCGGCTGGCGCGCGGTGTTCTGGGTCAACCTGCCGGTCGGTGTCGCCGTACTCCTTCTGGTGCGCCGTGCCCGCCCCGCCGACCCGGCGAATCCCACGCTCTCCGTCTCGCCCGGGCACGGCGCGCTGCTCGTCGGGGGTGTCGGTGCCACGGTGTACGCGCTTCAGCGGTCGGCTTCGTGGGGCTGGCATTCGCCGCGCACCCTGCTCACCCTGGCCGCCGGTCTGGCCGTCACGGCAGCGTTCACGCTCGTGCAGCTGCGCTCGGCCGATCCACTGGTCCGGCTCCGGCTGCTGCGGCACCGCGCCTTCGCAGGTGACCTGGTGGTGCTGCTGGCCACCCAGTTCAGCCTGCTCGCGCTGGCGGTGTACGCCGCGCTCTACACCCAGAACCTACTGGGCTTTAGCCCGGTGCAAGCCGCGCTCGCCTCGCTGGCCCTGATCGTTCCGCTGATGGCGGGTGCTCAGCTTGCGGGCCGCTGGTATGACCGCTCGGGTGTGCGCGCGCCGGTGCTGGTCGGGCTCGTCCTCGCCACGACGGGGGCGCTCCAGTGGGCGCTGGACATGCCGCACATCGTGTACGTGTCGAAGCTGCCGGGCCTGGTGCTGGTCGGCCTCGGCCTCGGCCTGGTCCTCGCCCCGGTGAACACCGACGCGCTCGGCCGGGTGCCCGCTCAGGAGCGGCCGCAGGCGTCCGGGATCGTCCACACGGTGCGGCAGTTGGGGGGCGCGCTGGGCGTGGCCGTGGTCGGCGCGGTTGTCCTGGCCAACGAGCACGCGGTGCTGCCCGCGCTGCGCGCGCAGGACACTGCGGCGGCGCTGCGGGCCGGGTTTCTGGTCGCGGCGACCGTCTTCGCGGTGGCGCTCGTGACGGCCTGGGTGCTACTGCCTCGGGAACCTTCCGCCACCGGGCAGTGACGCACTCATGGCGGGCGCCTGGTGTCAGCGCCAGGCGTCCGCCACCGAGCGCCGCACTTCAGCCGCCGGCGCCCCGGCGCCCAACGATCCGACCGCCCGGCTCAGCGCCAGCCCGAAGCCTCGCGCCGGTCCTGCAACCCTCGGGTCCGTCCGCACCTGTACGCCGAACCGCCCGGCCGTGAGCCGGTACACCACCACATGGACTCCGTTGCGTTTTTCGAGCCGCTGCGGGGGCTGGGGCGCCAGGCCGGCCAGCAGTGCCCCGCCCACCGGCGCGACGGTCGTGCTTTCCAGCCGAACGGGCCTCGGCAGCGGCAGGTAGTTGAACGACACCAACCGGTACAGATCCAGCCGTCGTTGTCCGGTGAAGTCGCTGAGCCACGACCCGAGCAGCGGCGGGGCCTCGGTGGTGGGGTCTGCTGCCCTCTCGACCCAGGTGTCGAAGGCGCCAGCGAGTCTCGGTCCGGGCAGGGCCACGGTCGATTCGAAGAATGGTCCGACCGTCCGCAGCGCGTCCCGTCCCGGCCGCCCCAGCCGCGCGTACAGCATCGGCACCGGCTCCTCGTCCTGGCGCCGGGCAGAGGCGGTGAACTGCACCAGCACCCGCCAGGCTGCCGAGAGTGTCACCGCCCGCTGTGCGCACCAGGCTCGCAGCGGCTCCGCGTCCTCGGCCGGTACGAGGAACTGATAGGTGTCGTGCGCCTCCCACCGCTCGGGGGGCAGGTCCGGGGCACCGGGGATGCCGAGCCCGGTGGTCGGGGCCGGGCAGGCAGCGAAGTGCCGGGCCAGGTCGGCGCGTTCGGCCGGATTCCGGTACCAGGACGTCAGTAGCGGCACGGCAGCCGGTAGCGGCGTGATCTCCTCACCACGCAACCGGGCCTGGTAGTCACGCGACACCGCTCGCAGCAGGACGGACAGCGAGTAGCCGTCGAGGAAGGCGTGGTCCGCGCCAAGGGCGAGCAGCGTCCGGCCTGGCGCATGCACGGTGAGGCTGAACGGCCGTGCCCCTGCCGCTAGGTCCCCGGGGTCGAACAGGAGGGGCAGGAGGGCGGCGCGGAACCGGAATTCGGCCTCCTGGACGCTGTCGTACGCGTGGCAGAGGTGTCGTGGGGCCTTGGCCGCGGGGCAGGCCGTCCCCGTGCCGGGGAGGGCCTGCCGGAAGACGTCCACCCCGGCGAACACGGCGTCCAACGCGTCTCGCAGCGTCGCGCGGTCGACCGCGCCGGTCAGCTCGTAGGCCGCCCACGCCTTCGGGAAGTCGTGGAACCGCGGGCGGCCCTGCTCGTCCGGTTCGGCCCGGCCGAGCAGTTCGCGTTGGAGTCCGTAAGGGGGGTGCATGGGGCTACGCGGGGTGGATGGACACCTGGATGCTGCCGGCCAGGTCGTTCTTGCCCTCGGTGCAGGAGCCGACGGCGGACTTGGGGGCGAAGTCGGCCACGACCTCCTGACCGGCGAAACGGGTGCTGTCGGAGGAGGCGATCCCCCGGTTGGCGTTCAGCATCTCGTGGTTGACTGGGTCGCCCTTGCCCGTACCGCTGGCCGCTACGTGTGTCTTGCCCAGCTCCTTCCCCTGGGCGTCCAACCAGACGAAGTCCTGGCTCAGCGTGTAGGTCTCCAACTCGGTGCAGCTGAGCACGCCCTCGCCGGTCATGGTGAAGGTACCGTGGTGGATTTTCGGGTTCTTGCCGGTGGGGGACATGCAGTCGTCCATCGCGCCCTTGACCTCGAAGGTGTCCTGGGTCGGCGTGTTGGTCACGGGAGTGGCGAGGTGCACGGTCATGTGGCCGACACAGACCAGGTTGTCGGCGGGCGCGGCCCGCTCGCTCGCGGCTGCCTGGACGGGCGCGGCGCCCGCAAGGGCCATGGCGACAAGCGTGCTTGTGGACGCCAGGACGGCGGCCCACCTCAGCCGGGGGAGAATCATGATCCTGTTCCTCTCGTCACTCATCGCTCTGCGCTCTTACCGCTGTTCAACGAGGCTTTGGCCGCCACGTCACAGCTTCACCCCGATGGCCGTCAGGGTCAGCATGTGATCCCTCCTGCCCGGATCACCAGCCGGCTCGGCCCGCGCATCACGACGTTCGGGCGGTGCAACACCTCGACCAGTTCCGGGTCGGCAATCCGGGTGGCAAGGGCCTCGAACACCACCGTGGTCTGCAACCGGGCCAACCCGGCGCCAAGGCAGAAGTGCGGCCCGGCCGAGAAGGCCAGATGCCCGGCCGGCCCCCGTTTGAGGTCGTACCGGTTCGGCTCCGGGAAGGTGTCCGGATCACGTCCGGTCGCACCGAGCAACACCAGGACGATCGTGCGATCAGGAAGGTCGAGCTCCCCGATCCGGTAGCCGCCGCGCACTGTTCGGGCGACCAGCTGCACCGGCGGGTCGTAGCGCAGGGTCTCCTCCACCGCGCCCGCCGCAAGCGCCGGGTCGGCGCACAGCGCGGCGTACTGATCCGGGTGACGCAGCAGCGCCAGCAGGGTGTTGCCGATCAGGTTGGCGATGGTCTCGTGCCCGGCGGTCAGCAGCAGGATCAGGGTGCTGACGAGTTCGTCCTCGGTGAGCCGGTCACCGCCCTCCTCGACCCGGATCAGCCGCGAGAGCAGATCCGAGCCGTCCCGGCCTCGCCGGTAGGCGATCAACTCCGCGAAATAGGCGGAGAACTCGCGCTGCGCCTGGTCCCGATCCGCCAGGTCGCCCCGGAACATCAGCGCGTCCAGGCTCTGGGTCAGCCGCTCCGACCAGTCTGCGAACAGACCGTGATCACCGCGCGGGACGCCCAGCAGCTCGCAGATGATGCGCAGCGGCAGCGGGTACGCCAACCCGCTCACCACGTCGAAGGCGGCCGGATCGACGGCGGAGAGCAGCTCGGCGACGGTCGCGCGGATGCGCGGTTCGAGCGCGGCGGCCGCGCGCGGGGTGAACGCCTTGCTCACCAGCCGGCGCAGCCGGGTGTGGTCGGGCGGATCGAGGGTGACGAACATGCGGGTGTGCCGCACCGAGGCCAGTGTGGGAGCGCGCCGGTAGTCGCTGGACATGGCTTGGTCTCGCAGCAGCAGGTCGCAGTCGCGGTGGCGTGCGACCAGCAGCATCGTGCCGCCGGGACCGACCATCGCCGGGGAGGCCTCCCGCAGACGGCGCAGCAGCGGGTACGGATCGGCCAGGGCCGAGGGGCGGTTGAGGGCCGCCAGCAGGGCGTTGCGGCTGTCAAGCCCGGTCACGGCCGGCCTCCCGCGTCGTTCTGCCCCGGCGTGCCGTGTCGTCGTACCGCTGCAGGCTCGCCGCGTCGTACCGCTCCTGGCACAGCTCGGGGCCGTCCACCCGGACGGGCAGGCGCTGCAGCTTGCGGACGTGCATCAGCCCGTGCCAGTCGAGCCGGTTCAACGGGACGGTCAGGCGTACCGGAGGCAGCCGCTCGGCCAGCGCGGGCAGAGCAGTGGTCGCGACGGCGAGGGCCAGCGGCGTGCCCAGGCAACGGCGGAGGCCGCGCCCGAACGACAGGTGCCCAGTCTCACCCCGGTCGGGATCGAAGCGGCCGGGATCGAAGCGGTCGGGCGCCGTGTAGCGGGCCGGGTCGCGGTTGGCCGCCGCGAGGAGCGGATAGACCAGGTCACCGGCCTTGATCCGTACTCCGGCGAAGGTCAGGTCCCGCAGGGCAATGCGGATCTGCCCCCAGGGCGAAGGGGGCTGCCAGCGCAGCAGTTCGGCCACGCAGGCCTCGGTGTCCCGGCCACCGGCGAGCTGCTGACGGACCGCCGGGTCACCGATCATCGCCAACGCGCCGTTGGCCAGCAGCGCGGCGGTCGTCTCGTACCCGGTGGCCAGCAGAATCTTGATCATCGAGGAGATCTCGGACCGGTTGATCGAGCCCTGTTCGGCCTGGGCATCAAGCAGCGTGGCGATCAAGCTGCCGTCTCCGCCCGGCCTCGGCTCGCGCATGATCCGCAGGGTGAGCCGGTGCAGTGCCAGCATCGAGTGGCGCCAGGGCTCGCTCTCCGGGTCGGTCCAGCCGCTGACCACGTGCACGTGCTCGGCGAGGGCCGGCAGCAGCTCGTCCCGGATGCCGATCAGCCGGCCGACTACGCGCAAGGGGATCGGGACGGCGAAGTCGGCGACCAGATCCATCGTCCGGCGCCCGGCGAGCCGCCCGACCACGTCGCGGACGACCGAGTCGACGAACGGCTGGAGTCCCTCGATTCGTCTCCGGCCGAAGTACGGTGCGACCAGCCGGAATAACCGTCGGTGGTCAGCGCCGTCCGAGTTGAACAGGTTGCCCGGCCGGGCCGCGAAGTAGTCCTCTCCATGGCGGCGCTCGCCATAGCCGTAGGCCGGGCAGGGCGCAGCACCCCAGTCCCGGGTGAAGCCCTCTGCCCGCAGCAGCGCCAGCACCTCGTCGTAACGCGTCACCACCCAGACCCGCATCCCGTCCGGGAACTCCACCCGCTGCACCGGCCCGGCCTCGCGCCAGGTCCGGTAGTCGGGCTGAAGATCCCGGCAGTGCACCGGCAGGCCGATCCGCCGCACCGGGCTCACCGTAGACGCTGGCACCCGCCCTCCCTCGTCTCGTGGTCGTGACGGAGCAAACCCTAGCCAGCCCATGCCTGCGTTCCGGTAAAGGCCACAGCACTCCGGCCAAGGGGATACGAGTCCGAAAGGCGGACCATCCGAGGATCGGACGAGCCCACTAGACCCTGACCTGTCCACCGAACGGGTCATCCCGAGGGGCGTTGCGACCACAGCCGCCCGGGTCTGTGGTTGCCTGCCCGCATGTCTGTCACTCGTACGGCCCCCCGACCACCCGCCACCGTCGTGGTCACCGGCTGGGGGGCCACCACCCCGCTCGGCGGCACGGCGGCCGACACCTGGCGAAATCTGATCGCCGGCCGAAGCGGCGTGCGGCGGATCGAGGAGCCCTGGGCCGACTGCGTGGACGTCCAAATCGCCGCTCCCCTGGCCGTCGACACGGATCAGGAGCTGGACCGGGTCACCCGCCGCCGGACGGACCGCTGCCAGCAGGTCGCCCTGATCGCGGCCCGGGAGGCCTGGCTGCACGCGGGCTCACCCGAGGTCGAGCACGAGCGGCTGGCCGTCGTGATCGGCACCGGCGTCGGCGGCGCACGCACGCTGGTCAACCAGGACGCGGTACGCCGCGAGAACGGCAACCGAGCCGTCTCTCCGTTCACCATCCCGATGATGCTGCCCAACGGTCCGGCGACGGCCGTCTCCCTGGACCTGCGCGCACGGGGCGGCGTGCACGCGCCAGTCAGCGCGTGCGCGGCCGGATCGGAGGCACTGGCCACAGCAGCCGACCTGATCACCTGGGGACGCGCGGACGTGGTCGTGGCCGGAGGCGCCGACGCCTGCATCAGACCGCTGTCGATCAGCGGCTTCGACCGGATCGGCGCGCTGGCCCGGCGCAACGAGGACCCCGCAGGAGCCAGCCGCCCGTTCGCCGCCGACCGCTGCGGATTCGTGCTCGCCGAAGGAGCGGCCGTCCTGGTGCTGGAGCGCGCCGACCACGCCCAGGCCCGGGGAGCCGAAATCCTGGGCGTACTGGCCGGACACGGCGTCACCAGCGACGGCCACCACCTCACCACCCCGCTCCGCTCCGAACAGGCCCGCGCCATCCGCCACGCCCTCACAGCGGCCGACCTCTCCCCCGAGGACGTGGCCCTGGTCAGCGCCCACGCCACCGGCACCCCGGTCGGCGACCACACTGAGGCCGAAGCGATCACCGAAGCCCTCGGCCACCACCCTGCGGTCACCGCCCTCAAATCGGCCACCGGGCACACCCTCGGCGCGGCCGGCGCCCTCGCCGCGATCATGACCCTGCTCTCCATGCAGCAGAGCCTGATCCCGCCCACCCTCAACCTCGATCACCGCGACCCCCAAATCAACCTCGACCTCGTCACCCAGGTCCCACGCCACCAACCGGTGCCCGCCGCCCTCGTCCAAGCCTTCGGCTTCGGCGGCCAGAACGTCGTCCTCGCCCTCCGCCGGCCCACCTGAGCCCGTCAAGGAGTCAGCCACTACGTTTTCGCAGCGGACCGTCAGCTTGAATTCCCCTCGGATCATGGGAAATTGACGCTGGGACGGTGGGTCCCGGAAGAAGCAATCCCTGATCACGAGCGGCAAAAGCGTTACTACGCACTCGGCTGGCCATTCCCAGGATCCGCTCGGGGTCGTACTCCCCGAGCTGGCTGCTGGAGCGCCGGCGCCGGGCCGAGCAGGCCCTGATCTCGGCGGTCGCGACTTGCTACCTGCTCGGCGTCTCGACCAGGCGGGTGGAGACGCTCGCAGAGAGTATGGGCGTCACCCAGCTCTCGAAGTCCCAAGTGTCGGAGATGGCGAAGCACTTTGACGAGCGGGAGTCCGAGTGCTGCCACCGCGCGCGACCGGGCAGCACGCACACCACGTCCTCGTCGACGGCCAGGCATCCCACTCGCGGTGTCACTGACCGGCGGCAACCGCAACGACGTCACCCAGCTGCTGCCACTGCCCGCGAAGGTCCCCGCCGTGGCCGGCCGCGTCGGCAGGCCACGGCACAGACCCGATGTCCTGCTGGCTGACCGGGGCTACGACCACGACAAGTACCGGCGGCTCGTGTGGAAGCTGGGCATCAAGCCGGTGATCGCCCGCCGCGGAGCACCCCCACGGTTCAGGTCTCGGCGCCCACCGCCGGGTCGTCGAGCGCACCATCGCCTGGCTTCACGGATTCCGCCGTCACCGCATCCGCTGGGAGCGGCGCGATGACATCCACGAGGCCTTCCTCGGCCTCGCCACCTGCCTGATCACCCACCGGCACATCCGACGCCTTTGTTAGGACCTATTAAACAAAGATCTCGACGCGGGCTCCAGCAGGCCCCGGACGCCTCGGCCCGGCACGTTCGGCCACCCGCCGGACGCGCCGTCCGACCCGCGCCATGCGGGTCCCCGGCCGCACCCCTTGGCCTCATCGTTGCGACGAAGGGCCCGGGGGCCGGACCTGGCCCGGCGCCGCGGGTTCCGGGCCGGGCGCCGGGCCAGGGGTCACGGGGCGGTGGTGATGGTCAGGCGGGTGGAGGAGATCTCGGCGCCCTGGCCCCAGAGGCGACTGGTCGCCGGGCTGGTGGTGTCGACGAAGGTCTGCGGGGTCGGCCCGCCGGTCAGCGGGGCGTAGTAGTAGCCGGGGGTGGTGTCCAGCTGGACGAGGCCGCGGCCGTCCGGTCCGGCGCCGTCCATGATGGTGAAGGTGCCGAGGCCGCACAGGAGTTGGCGCGGCGTGACGGTCTGATCGGTGCCGCCGTGGTCGGTGACCAGGTGGGAGCGGTCGGCCGGGCGGGCGCCGAGGTTCGTCACGCTGTGGACCGGGATGCCGTTGATCTTCCAGGTCGCCCGGGTGCGGTTGTCGTCCAGGGTGATCTGGTAGTCGAGGGACGCGCCCTTGGAGATGGTCGCCACCGGCACCGCGTAGGCGAAGGCCGAGTAGCTGGTGCCGGGGTAGCGCAGCCGCTCGTACCAGGCGTATACCGTGTCATCGGTGACGTGGAAGTCCATCAGCACGCCCGTCTCCAAGTCGGCCACCACCATCGCGCCGTTGGCGAGGCGGAGGTCGGAATGCGGGTCGGTGACGTTCGCGCCGAAGGGGTTGGCCTCGGTCTTGCGGGTGGTGACCGAGAGGTTGGCGTTGCAGGTCCAGCGGCCGTTCGCCGGGGTGTCGTATCCGGCGAAGCCGGCCGTGGAGTTGTGGTTGGCGAAGGCCAGCCACTTGGTGTGGTCCCGGTCGCCGGCGCCGCCGGCCGTCTGCTGGGCGGTGGTGAAGGCGAAGGCGGGGTTCCCGGTGGCCGGGTCGGTGCCGCTGGGGATCACGTGCAGGCCGTTCGCGTCCGTGCTGGGGATGCCGTCGCCGCCGGGCATGCCGGGTGCGGGCCAGAGCTGCCACTTCCCGGTGCCGGAGGTGTCGAAGCCGCTCCGGAAGTCGTCGGTGAAGACGGTGGTGGTGGCGGCGGTAGTGGTGGCTGTAGTGGTGGCAGTGGAGGCGGTGAGCTCACCGGCCCGGGCGGGGGCGGTCGCGACCGGGACGGTCGCGGAGGCCACGGCCAGTGCGGCGACGGCGCGGACGAGACGCCTGATCGGGCGCATAGCGATGGGTACCTTTCGGGGGTTGGGGGTGCCGGGGTTTCGGGGCCCGGCCGTGCGGTGTCCGGTGGAGGGGGGCGGTGTCAGCGGTCGGTCTCCAGCAGGGCGGCGATCGCGTCGGCGCTACCCGCCTCCATCAGCTCGTCCTCCGGTATGCGCTTGCCGTACTCGCGCTCCAGGATCACGGAGAGTTCGAGCATCACCAGGGAGTCGATGTCGATGTCGGAGAAGCCGGTGGTCGGCGTGATCTCGCCCTCCACCGCGAACTTCTCCACCAGGAGCCCGATGATCCGGTCGGCCACTGCACTCATGGGTCGTTCTCGCCTTTCGGTGCCGGCCGGCCCTGCCCGGGCCGGCCTGGGTAGGTCGGTGCGTCGTTGGGTACGGGTGGTCGGGCGCCGGGGAAGCGCCGGCACCCTCAGTCCCCGAGGACGCCGTCGACCTTGATGTCGGGCCAGGTCAGGGCGGTGGAGCCCCAGTTGAGCCCGACGCCGAAGGCGGTGGAGAGGATGCGGTCGCCGACGCCGAAGGTGCCGGCCGCGGCGGCGTGGGTGAGCGCCAGCGGGATGGAGGCGGCCGAGGTGTTGCCGACCCGGTCGATGTGCAGCAGGACCCGCTCGCGCTCCACCTCCAGCAGGTCGGAAACCGCGTACAGGATGCGGGAGTTGGCCTGGTGGCCGGCGAACCAGTCGACGTCGGCGGCGGTCCAGCCGATCCGGTCGAGCAGTTCGGCCGAGGAGGCACTCATCCGCTCCACCGCGTGCGAGAACAGCTCCTTGCCGCGCATGGCGAGCAGGTTGTCCTCCTCGGTCGGCGGCTGCCGGTGCGAGCGCTGCCGGGATCCGCCGACGGCGAGCAACGCCAGGTCGTGGTGCGCGCCGTCACTGCCGAGGTCGAAGCCCCGGAAGGCGCCCGGCTCGTCCGGGTCCCCGGCGCGCAGCACCGCCGCGCCGGCGCCGTCGCCGAAGATGATCGCGGAGGCGCGGTCCCGGTGGTTCAGCCGGGTGGACCAGATGTCGGCGCCGATCACCAGTGCCCGGTCGATCAGCCCGGCGGAGATCGCGCCGACGGCGTTGGCCATCCCGTAGACCCAGCCGGTGCAGGCCGCCGAGAGGTCGTAGGCCCAGGGGGTGCCGAGTCCGAGCCGGTGGGCGATCTCGGGCGCGGTGGCGGGCATCGGCTGGTTGGGGGTGCTGGTCGCCAGGACCACCAGGTCGACCGGGCCTTCGCCGGCGGAGCGCAGCGCCCGTTCGCCGGCGGCGATCGCGAGGTCGCCGGTGACAGCCCCGGGCTCGGCCCAGTGGCGCCGTCGGATGCCGGTCCTGGTGCGGATCCAGGTGTCGTCGCTGCCGACGAGCTCGCCGATCTCGTCGTTGGAGACGATCCTCGGCGGCACCATGGCGCCGAGCCCTTCCAGTACGGCGGCCCTGGTCATGCCGCCACCTCCTGCCGGTCGTGCCCGGTCCGGCCGGTCGGCAGCCGGTGGGTCGCCGAGCAGTGGATCCGGATGTGTTCGAAGGCCGCCGCGATGTCGACCACGCGCCAGGTCTCCCCCGTCCTGGCGGTGAGCAGCTGCGGGTCGACCAGTTCCACGGTCAGCGGGGCCGGTCCGGCCGACGGCCGGTACGGGTCCCCGACCTCCAGCACGGTCTGCCGCATCCAGAGGGTGTCGCTCTCGGCGCGGGGCACGTCGTCCAGTCCGTAGATCAGGATCTGGCCCAGCTGGACGGCGCCGACGAAGGCGTCGATCAGCGAGACACCGCCGTGGCTGTAGCTCTCCAGGCCGCCCACCGGACCGGCCTGCGCCGCCGCGCGGCTGCCGAGGAGGGCGCTCGCCTGTCGGGCGGGGACGTCCACCCGCAGGTCGTCGATGGTCTGGGTCCTGGTCCGGTGCGCGGCGGCGAAGGGCCGTAGCGCTGCCGGGCCGAGCAGGGCGTCCGGCGAGTCGTAGCGGTCGGTGCGGTCCGCCGGGGCGGTGCTGGGGACCGTGGCGGCCGCGGCCGGGAGGGCCGGGTGCTCGATCTCCAGGCGCGCCCGCAGCTCGCCCACCCGGCAGTCCACGACGGTCGTGCGCTCGGACTGCCGGGCGGCCGCGGCCTGGACGGTGAAGCCGCCCAACTCGGCCTCCACCGGCTTCGTCCCGGCCTTCAGCCGTACCCGCCGCAGCCGGAGGCCGGAGCGTTGTGCGGCGTCCAGGCCGTACGCGTGGGTCAGGTACAGTTCGGCGGCCTCGCCCGCGATCAGCAGGACGTCGATGCTGCTCAGGTGCGGGGCCTGGTCGGTGGTGCCCTTGCGGGACCAGTCGGTCGGGTAGTCGACGGAGCCGCGGGCCCGCACCGTTCCGGTGCCGTCGGCCCGCGAGCCGACCAGGAGGTCGGTGAGCCGCTGCTCCGCTCGGCGGTAGCCGCTGCCGAAGAAGCGGCGCTCCGCTGGTCCGAGATAGTCGTCCACGGTCGCCCGGAGCGGTGTGCCGGGCGTCTGTGTGGTGCCGGTCTGTGTGGTGCCGGTCATCTCGCTCCCCCGTACGGGTCGATCACGGCTGCCAGCCGCGTGAAGAATGCGTCCTTGGACTGTCGTTGGAAGAAGTGGCCGCCCGGGATCACCTGGAGGGTCCCGCCCCGCAGGGAGTGGGAGGACCAGGCGGCCGCGTCCTCGACCGCCACCAGCGGGTCGTCCGCGCCGGCGAAGGCGTCGATGGGGCAGGCCAGTTGGTAGCTGTCGCCGGTGTGCCGACGGCTCGTGCAGAGTTCCAGGCCGGCCCGCACCCGGGCGAGGTAGTCGGCGAGCCGGTCCGGTGTGGCGCTGACCGCCGTCGGCAGGCCGTCGAACCGGGCCAGGCAGCAGGCGAGTTCGTCGTCGTCCAGGAGCAGCGCCGACTCGAGCGGAAGCGGCAGGTGCGGCGCCGGGTGGGCGCCGACCAGCAGCCGCCTGGGCAGCCGGCGGCCGGTCGCGGCCAGGAACCGGACGAAGTGGTAGGCGACCAGCGCGCCCATGCTGTGGCCGTAGCACAGGTACGGCTCGTCCAGTTGCCCGCCGAGCTGCCGGTGCAGGGCCCGGGCGAGCGGGGCGAGGTCGCGGTGCGGGCCGCCGCCGGGCGCGTCCCGCTCCGGCAACCGGACGGGGACGACTTGGACGGTCGGTCCGAGCCGCCGCTGCCAGCCGGCGAAGGAGGCGGTGCTGCCGCCCGCGTGGTGGAAGGCGAAGAGTCTGACGGGCCGCGCGGTCCGCGCACGGACGCGCGCGTCGGCGAGGTGGACGACGACGGCACTCACGGGGCTGCTCCTTCCCTGCGGGACCCGCGGCGGGCTGCGGCGGGCGACGATGGCCTGCGGCGGCTGCGGCGGGCGGTCGGGGGGGGGGGGGGGGGGGGGGGGGGGGGGGGGGGGGGGGGGGGGGGGGGGGGAGCGAGGGGGGGGGGGGGGGGGGGGGGGGAA
>NZ_JBVHXY010000019.1:77122-136054 GCF_055569215.1 Kitasatospora sp. NPDC029312
TCTTCCCCTGCGGGGCACGGGTGGGTTGAGGTGAGTCGAGGTGTGTTTTTGTCGTTTTCTGGTGGTGGTCGGTTTCCCCCTGCTGGGCGGTTCGCCCCCGCGGTCGGTCACTGCCCCGTGCCCCGCAGGTGGGCGGCGGAGTCGACGGCCAGTTCGCGGGCGCGGCCGGTGTCGGCCAGCAGGCGGCCGCCTCGCTTGACGGCCCGGCCGGCAACCAGGACGGTGTCCACGTTGCCTGGGTGGGCGGCCAGCACCAGCGACTCGGCGACGGTGGTGACCGGCGCCAGGTCGATGTCGCCGGTGCGCACCAGCACGAGGTCGGCGGCCTTGCCCGGCTCCAGGGAGCCCGTCCGGTCGCCGAGGTGGACGGCGCGGGCGCCCTCGACGGTCGCCATCCGCAGCACGGCCTGGGCCGGCAGCACCGGCTCGCCGTCCGGCGTCTCGGCGCGGTCGGCGGCCAGGGCGAAGCGCATCTGGGTGAAGAGGTCGCCGCTGGATTCCAGCTCGGTGTCGATGCCGAGGCCGGGGTTGATGCCCGCGGTGCGCAGCCGGCGGACCGCCACGTTGCCGCCCAGGCCGGGCATCGTCAGCTCGATCTGCGGGCAGATCGACACGGTGGTCCCGGAGTCGGCGAGCAGCTTGAGCGCGTCGGCCTCGGCGCCGTTGACGTGCGCCAGGTTGAGGTCCGGGCCGAGCAGGCCGGCTTGGTGGAGCAGTCGGATGCCCTGGTGCTCGGGGCCGGGGCGGCCGGTGGACAGGTGGGTGGTGATCGGGATGCCGAGCTCGCGGGCGAGGGCGAAGTCCTTGACCGCGTTGTCGATGCCGGAGTAATCCGGGCCCTTGGCGGCCATCGCCAGGGTGACCAGGCCGTCGTCCGAGGGCAGCAGTTGCTCGCGGACGCGGCGGATGTCGACCGGGTGGGTGGCGGCGAAGTCGAGCTTCGACCCGATCGGCCAGGCGTGGCCGAACACCGCGCGCACGCCCGCGTCCTGGAGCGCCCGGACGGCGGCGTCGGCGTGCTCGGGCGAGTTCATCGCGTGCGCCCAGTCGAGCACGGTGGTGATGCCCGCGTTGAGCGCGGTGAGCGCGCCGAGGTAGGTGCCGGCGTAGACGTCCTCCGGGCGGACCCGGTCGCCGAGGCCGACCAGGGTCCGGCCCACGTATTCCATGATCGAAGCCTCGGAGTCGGACTGCCGGAGGCTGGACTGCCAGGTGTGCCGGTGGGCGTCCACCTGGCCGGGCAGGACGAAGGTGCCGGAGGCGTCGATCACCTCGGCGTCGGCGGCCGGCGGGAGGTCGGCGCCGACGGCGGTGATCCGGCCGTCCTCGATGAGGACGTCGCCCGTCGGGAATTCGCGGTTCTGGGCGTCCATGGTGACGATCCAGCCGCCACGGACCAGGATCCGCTGAGTGGTCAAGGCAGTTCTCCCATTTTCTACGGTGACGGACCGGGGCCGGGCCGTCGTGGTTCGGTTTCGGTGGTCGTGAAGCGGCTTGGGACGGCCTGGAGTGGCCTCGGCAGCGAAGTGGGCGTCAGGCCGGATCGGCCGTCCCGGCGCCGGCCCGGGCGTCGAGCGCCCACACCAGCAGCGCCAGCAGGGCCAGCCCCGCACCCACCGCGCACACCGCGCCCCAGCCGCCCGCCGCGTAGGCCGCCCCCGAGGCGGCGGACCCGGCGAAGCCGCCGACGAAGTAGGTGGTGGTGTAGGCCGTGGTGATCCGGCTGCGCGCGTCGGCCCGCAGTCGGTAGATCACGCTGAGGTTGGTGACCTGGATGCCCTGGACGCCCAGGTCGAGCAGGACCACTCCGAGCAGCAGGGTCACCAGCCAGTGGCCGCCGCCGAGCGCCAGCAGGCCCCAGCTGACCAGCACGACGGCCAGCAGCACGCCGGAGGACTGCCGGTCCAGCCGCCGGTCGGCGAACCGGCCTGCTATCCGGGCCGCGTACGCCCCGACCGCGCCGACCAGACCGACCAGGCCGATCAGCGCCGCGTCGAAGTGGTAGGGCGAGCGGGCCAGCAGGAAGGCGACGGAGGCCCAGAAGGCGTTGAAGCCGGCGAAGGTGACGAAACCCAGCAGGCAGCGCCGCCGCATGACGGGCTCCTCGCGGAGGATGGTCAGCACCGAGCCGAGCAGTGCCGGGTAGCGGAGCCGGGCGGCCGGTTCGACCTTCGGCAGACGCAGGCGCAGGACGGCGGCCAGTGCCAGGGTGAGCACCGCGGCGGCGGCGAACACCGCCCGCCAGCCGGCCCAGCTGCCGAGCAGCCCGCTGCCGGTCCGGGCGAACAGGATGCCGAGCAGCAGCCCGCTCATCACCCGCCCGGAGACCTTCCCCCGCTCCTCCGCAGCGGCCAGGGTGGCGGCGAAGGCCACCAGCATCGGCCCGACGACGGTGCACATGGACAGCACGGCCATGGCGGCGAGCAGCACCGCGAAGTTCGGCGCGGCCGCGGCGGCGGCGCAGGCCACGGCCGTCACGGTGAGCATCACCACGACGATCCGGCGGCGTTCGGTGACGTCCCCGAGCGGGACCAGCAGGGCGAGGCCGGCCGCGTACCCGAGCTGGCCGACGGTGGTGACCAGGGAGGCCGACCCGCTGCCGAGCCGGAAGGAGTCGGCGATCCCGTTGAGCAGCGGCTGCACGTAGTACAGGTTGGCGACGGCCAGACCGCAGGCCCAGGCGAACAGGGTCACCAGGCGGGGGTCGATGCCCGCGCCGGGGGCGGCGGCGCCGGTCGGGCCGGTGGGGGCCGACGCCGGCTCCGTGTCGGGGGCCGGGGTTCGGGGGGTCATGGCTGTCCTTCCGTCAGGACACGGGGGCGGGAGCTCGGGCCGGGCGCTGGGCTCGGCGGGCGGAGACGAGGGCGGGCGAAGACGAGGGCGGGCGCGGGGGCCGCCGCGGGCTGGCGGTCAGCGAGCGGCGGCGGTGGCGGTGACCGGCTCCGCGGGCCGGGCGGCGCGCAGGAAGGCGAGCACCTGGTCGGGGTGGTCCGCCGCGGCCAGCAGCGCGAGGTGGCCGTCCGGGCGGACCACCGCGAAGGCGGGGTGGCGACCGAAGGTGCGGTCGAGGATCCGGGCCGGCCCGCCGACGACCAGCGAGAGGTCGAGGACGGTGGTCGACGGTTCGAGCTGGTCGCGCAACTGCCGGGCCCGCCGCGCCCATTCGCCCTTCGGGCGGCGTCCTGGCCAGAGCAGCACGGTGTGGTGGGCGGGGTCGAGGGCCGGCATGCCGGAGTCCAGCTCCGGCGGGACGAACAGCGGGACGCGCTGGCCCGGTTCGATCGGCCGCGGGTGGCGGAACAGGATCGGCTCGGTGGCGAGCCGGCCGTAGCTGACGTCGATCTGGCTGAGCAGCGGCACCACCATCCGGCTGACCAGACCGGTCCGGCAGGCGAGGGAGAAGAGCGTGTCGCGCACGGCGATCCGCCCGGCGCTGCGCTGGAGGGCGAACCGGGCCTGGGCGGCGGAGGTGCGGGAGAGGCGGGTCGCGCCGGCCTGCCGCTCGGGGGCGTAGCTGTCCAGGATCGACTCCCGCAGGGTGCCGTTGGCCGCCCCGGCCAGTTTCCAGCCGAGGTTGGCGACGTCCATCAGGCCGACGTTCAGCCCCTGGCCGCCGGCCGGGCTCACCACGTGCGCGGCGTCGCCGACGAGGAAGCACCGGCCCTTGCTGAAGGTCTCGGCGATGCCGAGCCGGGGCCGGAAGGCCCGGGTCCAGTCCGGGGTGCCGACCCGGATGTCGCGCCGGGAGCGGGAGCTGAGGATGTGCTGGATCAGCTCGCGGGAGGGATTGCCGTCCTCCGCGCGCCGGTGCGGGGTGGTGGCGGCGAAGCGGTAGCTGCCGTTGCTCAGCGGCACGATCGCGGCGACGCCGTCCCGGCAGTAGTAGTACTGGCCGAGCGGGGGCACGTCGCCGGAGAGCGGGACGTCGCCGATCGCGTAGGTGACGTCGATCTCCTCGCCGTCGAAGCGGATCCCGAGTTCGGTCCGTACGGTACTGGCGGGCCCGTCCGCGCCGACCAGCCAGCGCGGCTCGACGGTCTCGCTGGTGCCGTCGCGGTGCTTGAGCAGGGCCCGGGGTTCGGCCCCGGAGCCGTCCAGCGAGACCAGCTCGACCCCGCGCTCGACGACCCCGCCCAGTTCGGCCAGGCGCCCGCGCAGGATGCGCTCGGTGTCGCGCTGGGGCAGCGCCAGGATGAACGGGTACGGCGAGTCGGTGAGGGTGCTGAGGTCGGCTGTGCCGAGCAGCCGGCCCTCGGAGTAGTAGCTCAGGCCGCTGGTGCGCCGGCCTTCCCGGACCAGGGCGTCGGCGACGCCGATCCGCCGGAGCATCTCCAGGTTGCGGGGCCAGACCAGGACGGCCTTGGAGTGCGGGTCGGAGGTGTCGATCCGCTCCTGCCGGTCGATCAGCCGGACGGCCACGTTCTGCTGGAGGAGTTCGCAGGCCAGCGCCATGCCGATGGGTCCGGCGCCCACGATCAGCACCTGCGGGGCGGCGGCGCGGCCGGCTCCCGGCTGGGCCGGGGGGTGCTCGTCGGCGGGCATCTGTGGTCCTTTCGTCTCGGGCGTGTCTCGTTGGGCGGGCCTCGTCCGGCGTGCCTCGTTGGGCGCGCCTCGTTGGGCGTGTCGTGAGGGCGGCCCAGGATCTGCGGGTCAGCTGTCCTGGAAGGTCTCGACGGCGCTTCGCGCGGCCGCCATCGCGTTGATGGCCCGGGGCACGCCGGCGTACAGCGCGACCTGGCTGAGCGTCTCGGCGACCTCCTCGGCGGTGGCGCCGTTGCGCAGCGCCCCGCCGACGTGGAAGCCGAGTTGGCCCTCGCAGCCGCCGAGGGCGGCCAGGACCGCGATCGTCACCAGCTGGCGGGTGCGCAGGTCGAGGCCGGGGCGGCCGACCACCTCGGCCAGCCCGAAGGCGACGGTCTCGGCGAGGGCCGGGGCGGTCGCCTCCAGCGCCTGCCAGGGCGCGGCGGCGGTGTCACCGGCGAGGCGGCGGAAGACCTCGGCGGCCTCCTCGCGCCGCGAGGCCGCGGACTCGTGGTCATTCATCTCTGTTCTCCGGGACGGTAGTCGGGGGCCTCAGGCCGGGAGCGGGGCCGGGGTGTCGGCCCAGCAGGGCCAGCCCCGGCTGCGGGCCCGGTCCACCAGCGCAGGGTCGGCGTTGGCGACCACGACGGGGTGTCCGACCGACTCCAGCAGGGGCAGGTCGGAGATGTGGTCGCCGTACGCCCAGGAGCGGGCGAGGTCGAGCCCGTGCGTCCGGGCGGTTCCGGCGAGCGCCTCGGCCTTGTACCGGCCGATCATCGGGTGCGGGAGCTCCCCGGTGTGGATGCCCTCGGTGACCGTGGGGCGGGCGCAGAGGACCAGGTCGGCACCGAGGTGGCGGGCGATCGGGTCGAGGCAGGGCGGGAAGGAGCCCGAGACCAGTACGGTCAGGTGCCCCTGCCTCCGATGGCCCCGGAAGGCGGCGAGGGCCCGCGGGTGGAAGAGCGAGCCGCCGGCGAGCTCCCGCGCGAACCACTCCCGGCCCAGCGCGGCCAGTTCGGTCTCCGGACGCCCCGCGTAGTTGCGGTAGTAGAGGAGGTTGGCCTCCTCGCGCCGGCCGTTGGCACGGGCCTCGGCGAGCCGGGCCATCGCCTCGTCGAAGGCCGAATCGGGCAGGCCGCGGGCGGCGAGGTCGAACCGGAGGAAGCCCAGCATGCTGACGGCGGTGATCAGGGTCTCGTCGACGTCGAAGAAGGCCGCCGGGCGTCCGCCCGTGCTCACTTCGCCCCTCGCGCCCCGGCGGGGACGCGCTCGGTCTCCAGCCGCAGGTCCTGCCCGCCGTAGTCGGCCTTGGCCCGTCGGATCGCCTCGTCGACGGGCATCAGCGCGGGCAGGTCGAACAGCTTGACGATCTGCTGCAGCCGCTCGGCGATCGTGCCGCCGACCACGTGGTACGGCATGCCCATCTCCTCGAAGCTGCTCAGCAGCAGTTCGTCGCACATCCGCCGGAACCGGTCGTTCATCGGGCGGTGGCCGTCGGCCGTGATCGGCAGTTCGTTGCGCAGGTGCACGAAGGTGTCGTAGGTCTTGGCGACGTGCTGCTTGAAGGCGCTGCCGTACTGGGCCATCACCTGCTCGAAGAAGTCCAACTCGGCGGTCCGGGGTACGTCCTGGCCCTCCGCGAGGTGCGCGGAGGCGGTCGGGTTGATGCCGGCGCGCACCCGCAGGGTGCCGTAGATCCACTCCTGCAGCGAGGAGCCGTCGGAGACGAAGCCGTCACCGAGGAGGTTCTCGTGCACCGCGCGTTCGACGTGGCGGCGCATCACGAGCTGGAGGAACTCCGGCGGCGTGCACTCGGCGAGCGCCTTGCCCGGCAGGGCTTCGGGGAGGATCTCCCGCATGGTCTTGGCCAGCGTCCGCGGCATGCCGGTCAGGTGCGACAGCGCCATCACCGTGAACGTCTTGCCGGACGAGTACGTACCCGAGACTGCCAGCTTCACTTCTGCGCCCCCTTGTTACCGGTCTGCCGGTTCGTCGGACGGCGAATCCCGGGAGCCGGCCCGCTCTCCCTGCGGCCGCTCGCCTTCGCCGTGGACGACGCTAGATCGCTTCAGTGCCGGGTGGCAGTGTCGGATCATGGTGGTGGTGGGAACACCAGGAACCGGATGGCGGACGACGCGACGGGGGCGGGTGGGCGTGGGAACGCCTCACCCGCCCCCGTCGGGCGGCTCGGTGGTCCGGCGGGCTGCCGGCGGACCGCGGTCCAGGCTCAGGCCACCGCCCGGCCCGGCCCCTCCAGTTGCCGCAGCAGCAGGTTGAACGAGGCCGAGCCGGCGGTCTGTTCGTCCGGCGCGTAGAGGTGCAGTCTGAGGTGCGGCGTCTCGCTGAGGTCCAGGCCGGTGTGCTCGAAGGTGAGCGGGCCGCACCGCGGGTGGGTGACGGTCTTGGTGGTACGGGTGGCCAGGCTGATCTCGTGCCGGTCCCAGAAGGTGCGGAACAGCGGACTCTCCGCGCGCAACCGCTGGGCGACGTCCATGAAGTGGTGATCGTCCGGGTAGCGCGCCGCCTGGGCGCGGAGGAAGCCGATGACCTCCCCGGCCACCGCCTCGACGTCCGGGAACCTGGCGCGCCACTCGGCGTCGAGGAAGAACCGGACGGCCTGGTTGTTGTTCTCCTCGGTCAGGCCGAACACCTCCCGGGCCGCCTGGTTGAACACCGGGATGTTTCCGTAGCGGTCGACCAGCTTCGCCGGGAACGGCATCCAGCGGTCGACGATCCGCTGGAGCCGCGGCGGGATCCCCTCGGTGTGGGCGTCGCGCGGCAGCGGGGAGTTGAGACCGGCCAGCCGGTGCAGGTGGGCCCGCTCCGGCTCGCCCAGCCGCAGGGCCCGGCTCACCGCGTCGAGGACCTCCGGGGAGACTTTGATGTCCCGGCCCTGTTCGAGCCAGGTGTACCAGGAGACGCCGATCCCGGCGAGGACGGCCACCTCCTCCCGCCTCAGCCCGGGGGTCCGCCGGAAGCCGGCCGAGGGCAGGCCGACGTCCTCCGGTTTGAGGGCGGCGCGACGGCTCCGCAGAAAGTCTCGCAGTTCCGCCCGCCGGGCCTGCAACGGATTCATTCCGTCAGGTAATTTCTGCATGCCGCCCAGCCTAACCCCGAAGTCGATGCGGGCCGCCGACGGATCGTCAAACGTCTCACCGATACCTTCGTGACCTGCCGGTATAGGCGAACCGACTACCCGCGAGGGAAATGCGGAACCGGACGTTCTATTCCCGACGGACTTATTCCGGATATGTACCGCCCACGATGGACCCTGGAATAGGCCGACAGCGTGGCGCCGGAATTGCACATTGCTACGGCTGGAGCCGCCGACCGGTTCCGAAGCTTCCGTACGCTTTCTGTGGCCACTTCGTGAAGACTATGTAGAGCACGTGAAGCCCGCCGCCGACGCGGGCGACGGCCGCCCTGCACCTCTTCGGCCAGGGCGCGGCCTCCCCGGGCCGCCGGTGGGCCATGGAGGCACCGTGCACGCGGCCGAGGGCCCGGGCGTCACGCCGGGAAAACCGCGCGCGGAAGAACGCGGAAGAATTCGCGGGAATACCCGGCCGCGGTCGGGGCAAGCGAATGCCACCGATAGCCCTTACGACCGGGAGGTCGATCACCGTGGTTCCCTTGCTTCTCGTCCTGCTACTGGCCCTGCTCCTTTTCGGCGCGGGTTTCGCCGTCAAGGCACTCTGGTGGGTCGCCGTCATCATCTTCGTCGTCTGGCTGCTGGGATTCATCGCCCGTGGCACCGGCGCCTCCGGCAGCCGGGGCCGCTGGTACCGCTGGTAGTCCCTGGTGCGGCCGGTGCGGCCGGTACGGCCGGATTCCGCCGCGGGGCGCCTCCCGGAATGAGGCGCCCCGCGGCCGCCCCCCCAGGCAGAAAACAGCGGACCGGCGGATTCCGGTGTTCCGGCGCTCGTCCCGGAAGGCGTTGGGAGGTGACCATGAGCGTGCTCGACAGGCTCGACGACTACCAGCGGCGGCACCGTCGAGCGGGTCTCACACTCGCGGTGGTCTACAAGTTCATCGACGACCAGGGCACCTTCATGGCGGCCCTGATCACCTACTACGGCTTCCTCTCCCTCTTCCCGATGCTGCTGCTCCTGGTCACGGTGCTGGGGTTCGCGCTGCACGACGACCCGCAACTGCAACAGCAGGTCCTGCACTCCGCACTGAGCCAGTTCCCGGTGATCGGCGACCAGATCGAACACAGCATCCGCTCCTTCCACGGAAGCGGCTTCGCGCTGGCGGTCGGCATCGTCGGCAGCCTCTACGGCGCGCTGGGAGTGGCGCAGGCACTGCAGAATGCCTTCAACACGGTGTGGGCTGTCCCCCAGCACAGCCGCCCGAACGCGCTGACCGCCCGTCTGCGCGGGCTCGCCCTCCTGGGCGTCCTCGCCGCCGCCGTCCTGGCGTCTTCCGCCCTCGCCGCCCTCACGGCCACCGCGCACGGATGGCCCGCGTGGATCGACCGGGGCGTCCGGGTCGCCGCCGTCCCGGTGTCGACGGCGATCGGCACCGGCCTGCTGCTGGCCGGCTTCAAGCTCCTGACCAACCGCCACCTGCGGGTGCGGCGCCTGTGGCCGGAGGCGCTGGCGGCCTCCGTGACCTGGCAGGCGCTGCTGCTGGTCGGCACCTACTACGTCGGTCACGAGCTGCGCGGGGCCACGGCCACGTACGGGCTCTTCGGCGTGGTGCTCGGTCTGATGGCCTGGATCTACCTCGGCGCCCTCACCCTCGTCCTCTGCGCGGAAAGCGCGGTGGTGCGCACCCGGCGCCTGTGGCCCCGCAGCATCACGGCGCCCTTCGCCGACCACGCCACGCTGACCCGTGCCGACCGCCGGGCCTACACCTCGTACGCCACCGCAGCCGCGTACAAGCCGTGCGAGGAGGTCAGCGTCGACTTCCACGAGCCCGCGCCCCGGCCCGGCGACGGCACCGGCCCGTCGCCCTCCGCCGGCGCCTGAGCGCGGGCCGCTTCGCGGTCAGGAACGCACGGTCGACCGCAGGAGCGCACGGGGCGGCCGCCGTCAGCGCGGGCGGTCTGGCACCGGCTGGTCCGGCGGGTCAGGGTGTCCGGCGATGACGACCGGGACGGCCTCGAGCCACCCACGAATCGGCACCCCGGCGCTCCGCTGAGCGCCGTACGGGCCACCGCGAGCCCGCTGCCCGACCGGTGATCCGGCGCTTCCGCGCGGGCCCCGCCTCCGTCGTGGTGACCGCACGCTCGACACGTCGACCACGACATCTGGCACGCCCAGGAGTTCTCGCACTGGATGATCCAGTTGCTGCACACCCCGTACGCGCCGGACGGTGAGGCACTCTTCCACGAATCCCTGCGGCGCTCGCGCATCGGATCCCTGCGCACCTCGCGCAGCCACCAGAACCGGTTCGCCGAGAACGACGTCGACATCTGACCGCCTCAGCCCGTGCCGCCCGGTGAGGATGGCGAAGAGCCCGTTGGCGATCCAGAATGATCGGATGGTCACACTGGAGACTCCCCGTTTGATCCTGCGTCGCTGGCGCGACGAAGACGTTGCGCCCATGGCCGCCGTCAATGCCGACCCCGAGGTCATGCGGTGGATCCGTGACGGCAGCGTCCGTGACGAACAGCAGACTCGCGACGGGATCAAGGCATGGGAGGCCGAGTGGGAGGCGCAGGGCTTCGGCCTGTTCGCCGTGGAGATCCGGTCCACCGGTGAACTGGCCGGGTTCGCCGGCCTTGCGGTGCCCACGTTCTTGCCGGAGGTACTCCCGGCGGTCGAGGTCGGCTGGCGGCTGGGACGTTCCCACTGGGGGAAGGGCTTGGCCACCGAGGCCGCTGCGGCCGCTGTCCGGTTCGGGTTCGAGGAGCGAGGGCTGGAGCGGATCGTCAGCATCGTTCAAGTGGGCAACGACGCCTCCGAGCGGATCACGACCAAACTGGGGATGCGTCTGGCCCACGAGACGGTCAATCCCACCTGCGGTCGGCGAGTACGGGTGTTCGAGCTCTCATCCGACCAGTACGTCGCAGCCATTCGTTGACGGCGGCCACGAGGACGGCGGCCTCGTGGCCGACCAGAGCCCTGTGAGCGGTGGCACCGCCTTGTTTGCCGGCGGACGGCCTGCATCAGAACTCACGTCAGGCCTCGGACCCGTAAGCACCGAGGCCTCGGCAGACCAGGCCGTCGCGGAAGGTGAGGACCTCGGCGACGGCCCGGCCGTTCTCGTTGCGGTAGTTGACGACCACCGTGTCGACGGAGGCGCGGACGTCCTCCACGGTGAAGTGCAGATCGGGCAGGTACTCCAGGCCCTTGGCCCAGTAGGCGCGGAGGGCCTCCTTGCCGCGCACCTCGCCGGACGGGTCACCGATGATCTCGGCGATCCTCGGGGAGGCGAAGACGACGTCCTCGGTGAAGTGGGCGAGGATGCGCTCCAGGTCGTGCGCGTTCCAGGCGGCGGCCCATTCCCGGGCGAAGCGGGTGGCGAATTCGAGCTCCATGGCCCAGCACGGTACGACAACCGGCCCGCCACTGCCCGCGATTCCACGATCCGGTCGTCGCTCCGGATCCGGCCGCCTCATCGGTCGAGCAGCGGCACTCTCACCTGGTTGAACGCGTAGTAGAGCGCCAGCAATCCGTGCACCCCGAGGGCGGCCGGGGCGGAGAGGAAGGCCAGGCCGACGGTGAGCGGGTAGACGGCCAGACCCAGTTCGAACCGCCACCGGGTGGCCCGGGCCGCCGCGACGTCGACGCGTTCGTCGAAGCAGTGGCCGGTGCGCGTCGCGTAGTTCCAGAACGCACCCCACAGGACGGCCTGACCGACCATCACCCCGCCGTACACGGCCGCGGCCACGTTCGCCGCCGAGCCGTTGCGGAGGTTCTGCGCCACGAGGGCCGTCGGGAAGGGCAGGGCGGAGATCAGCATGAGCAGCAGCAGGTTGACGAACATCAGCGTGCGGTCGACCCGGACCAGGT
Source organism: Kitasatospora sp. NPDC029312 (assembly GCF_055569215.1). Classification (NCBI taxonomy): domain Bacteria; kingdom Bacillati; phylum Actinomycetota; class Actinomycetes; order Kitasatosporales; family Streptomycetaceae; genus Kitasatospora; species Kitasatospora sp. NPDC029312. Next base: position 88,603 of record NZ_JBVHXY010000019.1, read on the forward strand.
AGCCGAACAGGGTGTGGTGGTTCACCCAGACGACGCCGATGACGAGGAAGCTCACCACGTACGCGAAGTACGACGGCCACTGCTCGCCCAACGCCCGCCACAGCTCCGTCGCACCGTGGGCCTGCGGGATCTTGATCTCCAGGACCAGCAGAGTGATCGCGATCGCGAACACCCCGTCGCTGAAGGCCTCGATACGGCCCGTGTCCGTCGTCTCCACCGGCCGAGCATCTCAGCCCGGCCGCACCGCCCGGTGGCGCAACGCCGCCGCACCGGAGCACTGCGGACTCCACGGCGGCCGGTCTCCGGTCGGTCACGCACAGCGCTCGCCCCGACACGATCTGTCAATGCTGCCGGTACACGCCTGTCCGCCGACCTACGCCGCAACGGTCTGGGAACCGGCGGTTTCGCCGCGGGGCCCACGGGCAGCCGCCCGGAAGCGACACAGGACCGGAGGAACGTCGTCATGAAACCGCTCTTCCTGAGCCGGCTCTACGAGTCGCCCGAGCCGGTGGCGTCGGTGTACCTCGACACCTCGCGCGACCTGGACGAGCCGGAGCGGGCGATCGGGCTACGCTGGCGGGCCCTGCGGGAGAGCCTGCTCGCCCACGGTGCGGACGAGGACAGCGTCCATGCGATGGACCACGTCGTCGGGCGGGACCACGGGTGCGTGGGCCGGCACGGACAGGCCGTGTTCGCCTCCGCCGGGCGGATCCTGCTGGACGAGTGCCTGCCCGAGCCGCCCCGGCGCGACACCGCCCGCTACGGTGCGCTGCCCCACGTCCTGCCGCTGCTGTTCCAACGGGCGCCGGACATCCCCTACGCGGCCGTCGTGGTCCACCGGATCCACCCCCCGGCCGGGGCGGGGGCGGCGGCGGAGGACGAGCTGGAGCTCGAGTACGACCTCGGCCGCTGGCCGAGGACGCGGGTCAACTGCGCCGCCGTGCACCGCCGGATCCCGATGACCGGCTGGGTGGAGGACGCCGAGCGGCTCCTCGGGGAGCTGGCGGGCGCCGTCGGCGGGGCCACCGAACTCGTCGTGCTCGCCGGGGACGCCTGGGCCGTGAACACCATGCTCCGGCTGGCGCCGGCCGGGCTGCGCGGCCGGTTCGTCCGACTGCGCGACACCGGTCTCCACCGCCCGGAGCCGGGTCGGGCCGTTCTGGAGCACGAGGTCGAGCTGCTGATGGCCGACCGGCTGACCGAGCACGACCAGCGCCGGCTCGACGCCTTCCTCGCCCGCCGCGCCGACGCCCGCCGCGCGGACGCCCGGCGCGTCAACAGCCCGGACGCCGACGGCCCGGGAGCCGACAGTCCGGATGCCGACGGCCCGGACGCCGCCGAGGGGCTGGCCGGGACCGTCGCCCTCCTGCAACGCGGCCAGGCGGCGGCCCTGTTCCTCAACCGCCCGCTCCCTGACCTGCCCCCGTTGTGGGTCGGTCCGAAACCCACCGACCTCGCACCGGCCGCCGCCGACCTCCAGGCCTTCGGCGTCGGCTACTACTGGGAGGACGAGGCGGGGGACGCGCTCGTCCGCGCCGCCGTCGGGACGGGAACGGACGTGGTCGTCGTCCCCGCCGACCAGGCGGAGCTGACCGACGGCCTCGCCGTCCTCCCCCGCTACGGCGCCGGCACCGGCGCACCCACCGCCGGGCGCGACGCCGTACCGGACCTCACCCGGCGTTGACGCGCGCCCGCCGCGCGATGAGGTCGGCGAAGGCCACCGTCACCGGATCGGGGCGGGTACGGGTGTACGCGGTGAGGGTGCGGCGGATCGGGGGGTCCGGGCGGAGCAGGGCACCCTCGAAGTGGGGCGGGATGGTTCGGCGCGGATCGCCGCCCGGGGGTGGAAGCCCGCCCGGGCGCAGACGTGGTCGAGCAGGTCGGCGAGGCCGTTGTCGGGGGCGAAGTGGACCCAGGCGCGGTCGGCCAGTTCGCCGAGGGCGATCGAGGCGGTGGGCCGGTCGGCCAGCGGGTCGTCGGCAGGCAGGGGCCTGGCGGCCGGCACCGCCGCGGCCGCCCCCGCCCGTGACGACGGCCGCCAAAGGTCCCAGCGCGCCTGGCCGCAGCGCTTGATCGACCGCTCGCCCGACCTGGTCCAGCCGAAGGCCCTCACCGCCGACCGTTCGATCGGTGCCCGGCGCGCCGCCCAGGAGGTCCGCCTGGCGCAGCAGTCGTACACCTTCTGGAACACCGGGCAGCAGCGGTACCTGGAAGCGGCGGTCGACCCCCGGTTCACGGACAACACGCTACCGGCCGGCCGTCCGCAGGGCCCCGCCGGCCCGGCCTTCGCCTCGAAGAACTTCCGTGCCGCCGTGCCGGATCTGAGCTGCGAGTTGTCCGAGGTGCTGGTCACCGGCGACCGGATCACCGCCCGGCTGGTCTTCCGCGGCCACTTCACCGGCACCTTCGGCAGTGTCCGGGGCGCGGGCCAGAGCGTCGAGTTCAACGCCATCGACATCCAGCACGTCGGCGCCGACCGGATCGTCGAGGACTGGCACATCGAGGACGACACGGCGTTGCTGGCCCAGCTGGGCGTCCACGGCTGACGCTCCCCGCCCGGGCCCCCACCGCGCCCCGGGAAGCCCGGCGGGGCCGCGCCGACCTCGAGCAAAGGCTCGACGGCGCGGCCCCGCCTGCCCGTCAGCTGTGCTTCCAGCTCACCGAGAAGGAACTGCCGCCGCTCAGCGCGGAGGTGGTGGCCTTGGTGACGCCGCCCGAGGCCATGGTGATGGCGTCCGGCGAGAAGGCGCCGATGCCCTGCCCGTTGGCCCTGGCACCGGTGAACGAGGCCGAGTGGAAGTCGGAGAGCGGCAGCACCCCGCTGGAGCTGGACGGTGCCTCGGCGATCACCTCGGCGGAGGCGAGGGAGGCGCTCTTGAGGGACTTGTTGACGGTGCGGCTCCAGCCGGCCGTGGTGTCGGCGAGGGTGAGGGTGAAGGAACCGCTGCCGTTGGTCGTGACGCTCGCGGTGAAGTGGTCGCCCGCCCGGACGGTGTTGCTGAAGTCGGACGGGTACTGGGGGTACATCTCGTACCAGGCGGAGTACACCGGGGAGCCGCCCGAGCAGTCGGCCTCGGTGCCGGTCTGCTCGACCGTGCTGCTGCCGTCGCCGTCGAGGCCGACCCAGAAGCTGGACCAGGTGTCGCCGCCGGAGCAGGTGACGGCGGGCTGCACCCAGCTGGCGCTGACGCTGGTGAACCGGCCGCCGGTGGCGGCGTAGCCGGCCCAGTTCCCGCTGGTGCCGCGCAGTGGGCCGCCGCCGTGGTGGCCGAGCGGGGCCTGCGCGAGAGCGGGGGCGGTGACGGCGACGGCCGGGGCGGCGGCGCCCAGGACGGTCAGCAGGGCGGTGGACACGGCGAGGGCGCGCCGACGGGCTACGGACATGACTACTCCCTCGTGGGGGCGTGGAGTTGACCGAGCGTCGTCAAAGGTAGACCCGCCGGATGACGGCGGTGCGTCACGGGGTGATAACGAAGCTGTGCGCGGCCCGTGGTGACATCGTGTCGGCGGCTGACGGCAACCCCGGGCCGTCGGCCTCGCAGGTCCCGCCGCTGAAAGCCACTCAAAGCCGCAGGGGCGGAAGTCGAGAACGACTTCCGCCCCTGCGGGTTCGGAGCGCCGGGCCCGAATCGAACGAACCCCTCCCACTGAAAGTGGGCGTGCTACCGCTGCACCACCGACGCCTGTCCCGGCCGGACTCGGATCACTCGGTGATCTCGTCCGGCTGACGGAGAAGAAGTTACCAGCAGATGATCGCCGGAGGAAAATCGGCCACCGCCGGGGCTTCCGGCCGCCGGCCCGCGTGCCCACCGCCACCGGCCCGTGACGCTCCGGCACGTCGCCGGGCCCGATGATGGAGGGGGGCGGCCCGCACCGGCCGACCGGAGGAGACCGCGCAGGAGGGAGCTGAGGACGTGACCGCGATAACGGGAAGCGTGTTCACGGGCGAGGACGTGCCCGCGAGGGAACGGTTCGATTGCTGGCGGGAGTTGGTCGGGCTGACCCGGGCCAGCGAGATGACCAGCCCGCACGCCGACGACTTCGAGGCCGAGATGCGGCGTCTCGAACTGGGGCCGGTGACCCTCCTCAGGACCGCCTTCCCCTCGGCCCGGTTCCGGCGGACGCCGGCCATGGTGCGGCGGTCGGATCCGGGCGTCTACCACCTGACGCTGGTGCTCGGCGGGGACCTCTCGCTGTCCCGCGACGGCCGGCACGGGACGGCCCTGTTCAGCGCCGGCCACCTGTACGTGCTCGACAGCTCCCAGCCGTACGACCTAAGGGCGTTCGGCGTCCGCACCGCCGACCGCACGGAACGCCGGCCCGAGGCCGTCGGCATCGACTTCCCGGCCTCGCTGCTGCCGCTGCCGCCCGACCGCATGCGCGAGCTGATGGGTCGGCCGTTCTCCGGGCGGCGGGGCACGCCCGCGCTGCTCACCGAGTTCCTCGTCGGCCTGGACCGGCAGGCCGCCGCCCTGGGACCGGAGGAGGCTCCCCGGCTGGGCACGGTCGTGGTCGACCTGGTGGCCACCTGGCTGGCCCGCGAACTGGACGCCGAGGCGGCGGTCCCGGACGACGCCCGGCACCGGGCCCTGGCGCAGAGCGTCCGGAGCTTCATCCGGCGCAACCTGCACGACCCGGAGCTGTCCCCGGCCGTGATCGCCGCCGCGCACCACATCTCCGTCAGCTACCTGCACCGCGTCTTCACCCAGCAGTCCCAGGGCGAGACCGTCGCCGCCTGGATCCGCGGCCAGCGGCTGGAGCAGGCCCGCCGCGACCTGGCGGACCCGAACCTGCGGAGCACACCGGTCCACGCCCTCGGTGCCCGCCTGGGAATCCCCCGCGCCTCGGACTTCACCCGCGCCTTCCGGGCCGCCTACGGGATGCCGCCCAGCGAGCACCGGCGCCGGGCGCTGTCGGGGTGCGCGAGCGAATAGCGGCGGCGCCCGGGACGGCGCCCGTCACCCGCGACGGTCCCGGCGCCGACGAGTGGACGCAGCGCCAAGGCGTTGACGAGACGAGTGGACGCAGTGCCAAGGAACTGTCGACGCAGCGCCAACACGGGCGGCCCCAGGCCTGAGATCCTCCCGGAGGAACACCACGGCGCCCACGCCGCCGTTCACCTCCGGGTCGGGCCGGACCGGTCCCGCCCGGCCCGGAGGCCCCCACGGGCCGACGGCCCGGCACGCCACGGGGGTGCGTGCCGGGCCGTCGCGCGGCCGCGGGCCGCGCACCGCGGGGCTCGGCCCGGACCGGGTGCGCCCCTCTCCTCCCCCTCCGCCCCCTCTCAGCCCCCGGGTGGTAATTCGTTTGACCCTGCCGCTGGTTCGGCGCTGGACTGTGGCCGGGCACCACACGGTGGTGGTGCGGGGGCCGCAGGAGGCAGCGACAGCCATGAAGATCCGTTCCACGACCGAGCAGGACCGCGACGTCTACGTCGACACCCTCCATGCCGCCTTCGCACGCTTCCCGGAGACCCCGGCCGAGGGCGGTGGCGGCGTCTGGTGGTCGGCGGTCGAAATGGACCGCAACCTGCTCGCCGTCGCGGCGGACGGGCGGCCGGTCGGCACCGCCGGTGCGTACTCCTTCGAGCTCACGCTGCCCGGCGGGACCATCGTCGCGGCCCCCGGCGTGACCGGCGTCGGCGTCCTGCCCTCGCACCGGCGTCAGGGCGTGCTCACCGCGATGATGCGGCACCAGCTCACCGAGCTGCGCGCCCGCGGGGAGCTCCTGTCCGTCCTGCTGGCCTCCGAGGCGCTGATCTACGGCAGGTTCGGCTACGGGCCGGCGACGTACACCCAGCGGCTGACGGTGCCGCGCCACCGGGCCGCCCTCGTCCCGCCCCGGGCCGGCGGAGGCGCCGATGCGGCGCCGGCCGGCACGGACACCGGCTCGGTCGAGGTACTGCGGCGTGCCGAGTGCGGCGGCACCCTCGAAGAGGTCTACGACCGCTACCGCCGCGCCCAGCCGGGCGCGCTGTCCCGGCCGCACCACTGGTGGGCGCTGGGCGCCGGGCAGCCCCCGATCGGCCCGGCGCCGCGCTACGTCGCCGTCCACCGCGACGCCGACGGCGTCCCCGACGGGTACGCCAGCTACTCCCGCGACGACAACGACACCCTGACGGTCGACGAGGTCATCGCCACCGACGACGCCGTCCACACCGCCCTGGCGCGGTTCCTGCTCGGGCACGACCTGGTGACCGAGGTCGTGTTCAGGCACTTCCCGCCGGAGCACCCGCTGCGCTGGCAGCTCGCCGACTTCAACGCCGGACAGCTGAGCAACCACACCGACTGGCTCTGGGTGCGGCTGCTGGACGTTCCGCGCGCGCTGACCTCGCGGGGCTGGTTCACCGACGGCGAGCTCGTCCTCGACGTGGACGACCCGTTCCTCGGCGAGCACGCCCGCCACCTGCTGACGGTCCGCGAGGGCAAGGCCGAGTGCGTTCCGACCGACCGGGAGCCGGACCTCTCCCTCGACGTGCGCGACCTGGGCGCGGTCTACCTGGGCGGAACCGCCCCGAGCACCCTGGTGCGGGCCGGACACATCCGGGCTCACCGCCCGGACGCGGCCGCCCTCGCCGACGCCCTCTTCCGCGCCGAGCGCCCGCCGCACTGCCTGCACTGGTTCTGACCGGCGCCCGCCCCGACGGGGTGGCGGACGCCGGTGGCCGGTCTCGCCCTATGACCGGTAGCGGTACCGGATCCGGCCGCGGGTGAGGTCGTAGGGGCTGAGCTCGACGAGCACCCGGTCCTGCGGCAGGATCTTGATGTGGTTCTTCCGGACCTTCCCGCTGATGTGGGCGAGCACCACGTGCCCGTTCGGGAGTTCCACCTTGAAGTTGGCGTTGCGCAGGCATTCGACGACGATGCCTTCGACTTCGATGCCATCGGCTGTTTTGGTCATGACTCTCACCTTTTCGTTCGTGATCACTTCGTGTGACGTCCTACGGTGTCCAACGACGTCGGGTGACGCCGTGTGATGTCGTCCGGTAGTGAGCGGGTGCGGCGGGGCGTCACCGCCGCACGAGCTCCAGGGTGCTGCCGTCGCGCCGGGCGCCGATGCCCTCGAAGAGGGCGGTGGCGGCCGTGTTGGTCTCCGTGACCTCGACCCGGACCGAGGTCGTGCCCGAGCGGTGCAGGGCGTCCAGTGTGTCGGCCAGCAGCGCCCGGGCGACGCCGTGGCGCTGCGCCGCCGCCCGGACGGCGATCAGCCCGATCCGCGGCCGGCGGGCCAGCGGTGCCAGCCGCAGCAGCCCGACGTAGCGGCCCCCTTGGCGGGCCACCGCGTACTTCGACGGGTCGACCACGGTGGTCCCCGCCGGGCAGGGCAGGATGTGGGCCGGCATCGTCCACCAGCCGGCGCCGGCCTCGATCTCACTGTGCAGCACCCGGTCCAGGTCGCGCAGCGGCGCCTCCTCGGCCCGGCCGACGGGCAGGATGTCCACGCCCGCCGGGGGCCGTACCGGGCCGAGCCCGGTGAGCTCCGGGTCGGTGGGCACGACGTAGCCCCACTCGCGGCGGGCGGTCGCGAAGCCGGCCCGCTGCCAGGCGGCCAGCGAGTCGTGGTCGGCTTCGTCGGCGACGGCGTACAGCGGCGCGGGGAGGTCCGCCGACATCACTCCGGCCAGCCGGTCGAAGACCGCGCCGTGCCACGCGTCGATGCCGACGAAGAGCCGGCCGTCGGGCCGGAGGGAGGTGTCGCCGTGGCCGACCACCCGGTCGTCCTGCACGGCATGCCATTCGGTGTCCGAGACCCGCGTGACCACGGTCTCGTCGTGGCCGGTGTCCGGGACGGAATGCGGAGCGTTCATGGTGTCGCCTTTCGAGAGTGCCTGGTCGGGGCGCTCCCGGGCGACAGCTAGGTCAATCGCCCGCCGCGACGGAAAGGAGGAGCGCCCACGCGGATACCGCCTTCATGGGTCTCACCTCCTCGCGTCGTTTCACGGCTCCGCAGACAGTAGCAGCCCTCGGCGGGCCCGCCCAACTGATTTACGGCGGGGCGGCCGGACGGCAACAAGCTGACACGCCCATGGACCGGCTCCTGCGTTCCGGCGAAGCTCGCTCCGGAAACAGCGATCATCGACGAATCGAGGGACATGAGCACCGAGTCGGTCGACCTCGGCCGTGATCACCCCTACCTGCCCACGGCCTGGCGCGAGCGGCGCCCCCGGATCTCCTCCGTGGCGGACGTGGTGGAACTGAGTTCCGCCTTCCGCGCCTCCAAGACCATGCTGAGCGCGGTCGAGCTGGGCGTGTTCACCGAACTGGCCAAGGGCCCCCTGGACGGTGAGCAGCTGCGGATCCGGCTCGGCCTGCACGAGCGCTCCGCCGCGGACTTCCTCGACGCCCTGGTGTCGCTCGGACTGCTCGACCGGGACGCCGGCGGCCGCTACGCCAACACGCCGGTGGCCGACCAGGTGCTCGACCGGGCGAAGCCGGGTTACCTCGGCGGCGTCATGGAGATGCGCAGCACCCGTCTCTACCAGTTCTGGGGGAACCTGACCGAGGCCCTGCGCACCGGCCAGCCGCAGAACGAGGCCCGGACCGGCGGCGATCCGTTCTCGGCCATCTACGCCGATCCGGCCCGGCTGCGGGCGTTCCAGCGGGCCATGTCCGCGCTCTCCCTGGAGGCCGTGCGCGAGCTGGCGCACAGGTTCCCCTGGGAGCGCTACCGGACGGTGGCCGACCTGGGCTGTTCCGAGGGCGCGCTGCTGGGTGAGGTGGCGTCGCGTCACCCGCACCTGCGCGGCACCGGCCACGACCTGCCGGCCGTGCGGGCCGGGTTCGAGGAGTACGTCGCGGGTCTCGGGCTGTCGGACCGGCTGGCCTTCGGGCCGCTGGACTTCTTCGTCGACCCGCTCCCGACCGCCGACGTGCTGGTGTTCGCGCACATCCTGCACGACTGGGACGCGGAGACCAAGCTGACCCTGCTGCGCAAGGCCCATGACGCGCTCCCCGAGGGCGGCGCGGTCGTGGTGCTGGAAGCGCTGATCGACGACGAGCGCAGGCTGAACACCTTCGGCCTGCTGCAGAGCCTGAACATGCTCATCGAGACCCCCGGCGGATTCGACTTCACCGCCGCCGACGGCCGCGCCTGGCTCACCGCGGCCGGATTCCGGGACATCCGCGCCGAACACCTGGCCGGGCCCGAGGGCATGCTCATCGCCTTCAAGTAGGCCGCCCCCACCGGCCCGGCGATGGCGCGTGCCCTCCCCCACCCCTTTGATCCACCATCCCTCACGCTCATGAAAGAGACATCACCGATGACGGAACGTGCCGTTCTCGACGGACGCAGCCTGACGATCGCCGAGGTCGTGCGGACCTCCCGGGGCGAGGGGGAGGTCGCGCTGTCCGAGGCCGCCGCCGTGCGCCTGCGGGAGTCCCGCAGCCTCAAGCTCGACCTGATCGCCACCCAGCAGCCCATCTACGGGGTCACCACCGGCTTCGGCGACAGCGCCGACCGCCAGATCTCCCCGGCCAAGGCGGCCGAGCTCCAGCGCAACATGATCCGCTACCACCTCAACGGCACCGGCCCCGCCGCCACCGCCGAGGTCGCCCGGGCCACCCTGCTGATCCGGGCCAACTGCCTGGCCCGTGGCAACTCCGCCGTCAACCCCGCCATCGTCGAGCGCCTGCTCGACCTGCTGCGCCACGACGCCCTGCCGGTCATCCCGGAGCGCGGCTCGGTCGGCGCCAGCGGCGACCTCGTGCCCATGTGCTACGTCGCCGCGCCGCTCATCGGCGAGGGCGAACTCCTCCACCGGGGCGTCGTCCGCCCCGCCGCCGAGGTCCTCGCCGAACTCGGTCTCGAGCCGATCGTGCCGGAGGCCAAGGACGGCCTCGCGCTGATCAACGGCACCTCGTTCTCCTCCGCCTACGCCGCGCTCGCCATCGCCCGCGCCGAGGAACTGGCCGTGCTGGCGGAGATCTGCACCGCGATGGCCAGCGAGGGCCTGCACGGCAACCGCGGTCACTTCAACGCCTTCATCCACGAGGAGAAGCCGCACCCCGGGCAGGTCACCAGCGCCCGCCGGATCGCCGAGATCCTCGCCGACTCCGGCCTCGCCCTCGAGCACAGCCAGGTCCTCGGCCTCAGCGAGGCCCTGGAGGACCGCGGATACCAGCGCCTGACCCGCACCATCCAGGACCGCTACTCCATCCGTTGCGCCCCCCACGTGATCGGCGTCCTGCGGGACACCGTCGACTGGGCCCGCCGCTGGATCGAGATAGAGATCAACTCCTCCAACGACAACCCCCTGTTCGACGTCGCCGGGGGCACCGTCCACAGCGGTGGCAACTTCTACGGCGGGCACGTCGTCCAGGCCATGGACGCGCTGAAGGTCGCCGTCGCCAATGTCGCCGACCTCCTCGACCGCCAGCTGGAACTCCTCGTCGACGAGAAGTTCAACAACGGCCTGACCCCGAACCTGATCGCCCCCGTGCAGGCCGACGAATGGGCCGCCGGTCTGCACCACGGCTTCAAGGGCATGCAGCTGGCCTGCTCCGCCATCACCGCGGAAGCGCTCAAGAACACCAACCCGGTCAGCGTGTTCTCCCGCTCCACCGAGGCCCACAACCAGGACAAGGTCAGCATGTCCCCGATCGCGGCGCGGGACGCGCGGACGATCGTCGAGCTGGTCCAGGAGGTCACCGCCATCCACCTGCTCGCCGCCTGCCAGGCCGTCGGGATCCGCGGCGCCGAACGGCTCGCCACCCGCAGCCGCGCCGTCCACGACCTGGTCCGCACCGTCGCCCCGTTCGTCGACGGCGACCGCCGCATGGACGCCGACATCCAGGCGGTCCTGCGTCTGATCCGCTCCGGCGAACTCGTCGACGCCGCCCGGTCCGAGGAAGAGCGCAAGGAGCTGGCCGATGCCTGACACCACCACCCGCGGCCGCGTCGGCTACGAGGAGATCCTGGGCGAGGTCCGCCGGCTGTCCCCGCTGATCGCCAAGCGCTCGGAGGAGATCGAGCAGCTGCGCCGGCTGCCCGAGGACCTGGTCGGGTCGCTGCGCGACGCCGGCGTGTTCCGGGCCGCGATGCCCGCGGAGTGGGGCGGCAGCGACCTCACCTCGATGGAACAGATCTCCATCATCGAGGAGGCGTCCCGGGCCGACACCTCGGTCGGCTGGTGCGTCATGATCGGCATGGACTCGGGCATCTACGCCGGGTACCTCCGACCGGACGTCGCCCGCCGGCTGTACCCGAGCCTGGACCTGGTCACCGCCGGGCAGGTCCGTCCGGGCGCCCGGGCGCACGTGGTCGAGGGCGGCTACCGGCTGGAGGGCACCTGGCGGTTCGGCAGCGGCTGCACCCACGCCGACGTGATCGCGGGCGGCTGCCTGGTGTTCCGCGACGGCGAGCAGGTCAAGGACGAGCGCGGCCGGCCGGTGTGGCGAGTGGTGCTGCTGCCGCGCGAACAGGTGGAGATCATCGACAACTGGTACACCACCGGCCTCGCCGGCAGCGGGAGTTGCGACTACCGGGCGGAGGGCGTCTTCGTCCCGGAGGAGCACACCTTCACCTTCGACGAGCCGCGGGCCGACCGTCCGATCAACCGGCACCCGGACGCGATCCTGCGGAAGATGGCCGGTGTCCCGCTGGGTGCGGCGCGCGCGGCGCTGGACTTCGTCCACGAGGTCGCCGAGCAGCGGGTGGACCGGGCGAGCGGCACCGGCTGGCGGGACTCCTCGCGCGCGCGGCGTACGGTGGCCCGCTGCGAGCTGAACCTGGCCGCCGCCCGCACGCTGGTCTACTCGACGGTCGAGGACGTCTGGGCCCGGCTGGTGGCCGACGAGCCGGTGCGGCCCCGGGAGCGGGCGATGGCGGCCCTGGCCAGGTTCAACGCGTTCCGGACCGCGCGCGACATCGCGAACGACCTCTACGACCTGGTGGGCGGCGACTCGATCTACGCCCACCGCACCCCGCTCGACCGGCGGCTGCGCGATCTGACCACGATCTGCCAGCACGTGGTCGGGCAGGACCTGATCCTGGACTGGTCGGGGGAGCTCCTGCTGGGCGGTTCCCCCGACACTCCCTTCATCTGAGTGGACATCAGCACCATCGGTGGGAACCCGCCAGAGGGGGCCACTCGTTCGAGTGGCCCCCTCGACGCCGTCCGGGTGGCGCGGGGCTACGCTCCGAATGTGGAGACAACACCAAGCACCGCCGTCCGTCGCCCCCGGGTCGGACACATCCGGTTCCTCAACTCGCTGCCCGTGTACTGGGGGCTGGCCCGGACCAGTGCCCTGCTCGACGTCGACCTGACCAGAAGGACCCCCGACGAGCTGAACGACGGGCTGGTCCGCGGGGACCTCGACATCTCGCCGATCAGCCTGGTCGAGTTCCTGCGCAACGCCGACCAGCTGGTGGTGCTGCCCGGGCTGGCGGTGGGCTGCGACGGCCCGGTGATGTCCTGCTCGATCGTCTCCCGGCTGCCGCTGGACCGGCTGGACGGCGCCCGGGTGGCGCTCGGCTCCACCTCCCGGACGTCGGTGTGCCTGGCCCGGCTGCTGCTCACGGAGCAGTACCGGGTCACCCCGCGGTACGAGGTCCGCCAGCCCGACCTGGAAGCGATGATGCGGGAGGCGGAGGCCGCCGTGGTCATCGGGGACGTCGCGCTGACGGCCTCGCTGTACCAGGCCGAGCAGTTGGGCCTGCACGTCCACGACCTCGGGCAGATGTGGAAGGACTGGACGGGGCTGCCGTTCGTCTTCGCGGTCTGGGCCGTCCGCCGCGACTACCTGGCCCGCCACCCCGCGCTGGTCCACCAGGTGCACCGCTCGCTGCTCGCCGCGCGCGACCTGGCTCTGGAGCACGTCCCCGGGATCGCCGAACAGGCCGCGCGCTGGGAGCCGTTCGACGCGTCCTCGCTGGAACGCTACTTCAAGACCCTCGACTTCCGGCTGGCGGAGGAGCAGTTCGCCGCCATCACCGAGTTCACCCGGCGGGCCGGCCCGATCGCCGGCTTCCCCACGGACACGCGGGTGCGGGTGCTCGGGGCATCGGGCTGACGCACGGGTGCCCGGCCCTCGAGCGATCGAGGGCCGGGCACTGCTCCGGGCGGCGCTGTCGCGACGGATGACCGCCGGTCAGCGCGCGGCGGTCTTGCGGGTGCGGCGGGAGACGGAGTCCAGGACGACGGCGGCGAGCAGGACCGCCCCGGTGATCATGTACTGGATGGCCTGGTCGACGTGGACCAGGTCGAGGCCGGTGATGATCGACTGGATGACCAGGATGCCCAGCAGGGCGGACCAGGTCTTGCCCCGCCCGCCGAACAGGCTGGTGCCGCCGATGACGGCCGCGGCGATGGAGTTCATCAGGACGTTGCCGCCTCCGAGGAGCTTGTCCGCGGAGCCCTGCTGGGAAGCGATGAACAGACCGCCGAGGGCGGCCATGCCGGCGGAGATCATGAAGACCGAGATCCGGACCCAGGCGACGTTGATGCCCGCCCGGCGGGCGGCCTCGACGCCACCGCCGACGGCGAAGATCTGCCGGCCGTAGCTGGTGCGGCGCAGGACGAAGTCGGTGACGACCACGACGGACAGGAAGACGAGCAGCGGCAGCGGCAGCCCGCGGTCCTGGTTGAGCATGTAGGCGGCGGTCAGCGCGATGACGGCGAGGACGCCGGTGCGCAGCGCGATCTCGCTCGCCGGGCGCGCACTGAGGCCCGCGGCGGTGCGGCGGCGGGAGTCGAGAACCTGCCCGGCGGCGAAGAGCGCGGTGCCGAGGACCGCGAGGCCCCAGGTGTAGGCGACGTCGCCGTCGCCGAGGAAGTAGGTGTCCAGGTTGGCCAGGACGCCGTCGTTGACGACGTTGACGGTGCCCTTGTCGCCGAGGACGTACATCTGCAGGCCGCTCCAGGCGAGCAGGCCGGCGAGGGTGACGACGAAGGCCGGGACGCCGATCTTGGCGAAGAAGAAGCCGTGCAGGGCGCCGATGGCGACGGCGGTGGCGACGGCGATGAGGCAGGCGAGCCACTCGTTGTAGCCGGAGCGCACGGACAGGACGGCGGCGATCGCGGCGGAGACGCCGGCGACCGAGCCGAGCGACAGGTCGATCTCGCCGAGCAGGAGCACGAACACGATGCCGACGGCGATCAGGCCGGGGCCGGCGATCCACTTGGTGATGTTGGTGAGGTTGTCGGCGTTGAGGAAGTCGCCGGTGACGCTCTGGAAGATGACGCCGATGAGGATCAGGCCGAGCACGACGGGCACGGAGCCGAGGTCGCCGTTCCTCATCTTCCGCTTGAACTCGGCGAGGTAGCCGGCGAGACCGGCCTCGCGGACGAGCAGGCGGGGGTCGACCGCGGGGGCGGCGGCCGCGTCCTCGGTGGTCGGTTCGGTGGTCACTTCGCTTCCTCCGCGAGTCGGGCCTGGCGCCGGGTCACGGCGTTCTCGGTGGCGCCGGTGATGGCGGAGATGATCTCCTCGTGCGAGGTGCCGGCCACCTCGAAGACGCCGTTGTTGCGGCCCAGGCGCAGGACGGCCACGGTGTCGGCGACGGCCTTGACGTCGGCCATGTTGTGGCTGATCAGGATGACGCCGAGGCCGCGGTCGCGCAGGCGCTCGACGAGGTCGAGGACCTGGGCGGTCTGCTCGACGCCGAGGGCGGCGGTGGGCTCGTCCAGGATGACGATCTTCGGGTCGCCGACCAGGGCGCGGGCGATGGCGACCACCTGGCGCTGGCCGCCGGAGAGGGCGGCGATGGGGATGCGCACGCTGGGGATGCGGATGGAGAGGGTGTCGAGCAGTTCGCGGGCGCGCTTCTCCATGGCGACCTCGTCGAGCAGGCCGAAGCTCTTCAGCTCCCGGCCGAGGAAGAGGTTGCCGACCACGTCCAGGTTGTCGCAGAGCGCGAGGTCCTGGTAGACGGTGGCGACGCCGAGGGTCTGGGCGTCGTTGGGGCGGTCGATGGAGACCGGCTCGCCCTCCCACTCGATGGTTCCCTCGTCGATGGGGTGGACGCCGGCGATGGTCTTCACCAGCGTGGACTTTCCGGCGCCGTTGTCGCCCACCAGGGCGACCACCTCGCCTGCGTGTACCTCCAGGTGCACGTCCGTCAGTGCCTGGACGGCGCCGAAGCGCTTGGAGATCCCGCGCAACGCCAGTACGGGTGCGCCTGTCACGTGAACCATCTCCTTCTTCCCCCGTGCGCGCCGTGATGGTGGGTCGGCGGCCGGGCTGGCCCGCGCGCCGTGCGGTGCGGTGCGGGCGGGTGAGCGTCGAAAGGGTGCTGCGGCGGGGCGGGGCCCGCCGTGGTGGGGGCGGGCTCCCCGGGGGGCGGGGAGCTCCGCCCGCGCGGGCTACTGCAGGCCGGCGGCGGCGCAGGCCGCGGCGTAGTCCGCGGTGCAGATGTCGGAGGCCTTGTAGAGGCCGTCGGCGATGACGGTGTCCTTGATGTTGGCCTTGGTGACGACCTTCGGGTCGAGCAGCTTGGCCGGGATGCCCTTGTCGGTGGCGCTGTCGACGCTGGCGGTGGCGACGGACTTGACGTCCTTGCCCTGCAGGAGGTCGACGGCCAGCTCGGCGGCGCTCTCGGCGAGCGGCTTGTAGGCCTTGTAGATGGTGTAGGCCTGGTCGCCGTTGACGATGCGCTGGACGGCGTCGAGACCGGCGTCCTGGCCGCCGACGGGGACCTTGATGCCCGCGCCCTGGAGCTGGGTGATGATGGCGCCGGCCATGCCGTCGTTGGCGGAGTAGACGGCCTGGAAGCCGTCCTTGCCGAGCTGGGTGATCGCGGCGCCGATCTTCTGGCCGGCGACGGTGGGCTTCCACTCGCCGGACTGCTCGTAGACGACCTTCTTGACCTTGCCGTCGAGGACCTTGTGGGCGCCGGCCTTGAACTGACCGGCGTTCGGGTCCGCGTCATCGCCGTTGATCATGACGATGTTGGCGTCCGCGGCCTTGTCCCCGAGGGCGTCGACCAGGGCCTGGCCCTGGAGCTCGCCGACCTTCTCGTTGTCGAAGGACGCGTAGGCGGCAACCGGCCCGGTGGCCAGGCGGTCGTACGCGACGACCTTGACGCCCTTGGCGGCGGCCTCCTTGACCCAGGCCTGGGTGGAGGTGGCGTCGAAGGCGTCCAGGACGATGACCTTGACGCCCTGGGCAATCAGGGTGTCGAACTGCTGCTTCTGCTTGGCGGCGCTGCCCTCGGCGTTGTTGTAGAGCACCTTGCAGTCCGCGCACAGGGCCTTGACCTTGGCCTCGATGAACGGCCGGTCGAAGGACTCGTAGCGCGTGGAGGACGCGTTCTCGGGCAGGAGCAGACCGATGGACTTGGTGTCGCCCGAGGCGGCGGAGTCCTTCTTGTCACCGCCGGCCTTGCCGCACGCGGCCATGGACAGGGCCATCGAGACAGCCGCGGTGGCGATGACGGCTCGACGCATCGTTGCGTTCATGTGGGGGTGCCTCCCTGACGTCGCCGCGACAGTGCGGCGGGGTGGGAGGGAGTCAACCCGCATAGGACAGATTCAGTCAAGAAGTAAATCCATTACGAGACAAGGATGCGCCTTTTCGTTATCTTCCTGAAGGCATCCGTTAAGCCGGGCGAGCCGGACGATTCGGATGATCACCTGCCAGCCGGCCGCTGCGGCTGGGCTATGATCCGTTCAGCCGCTTGCGGGGCCGATGTGTTCAAGACGTGTCGACTGAACGGTCCCGGCGGGCCGGCGCGGTTCCTCCTCGGCGCCCCACCGGAGGGGCGGCTCGACCCCACCCGCGACAGTGCGGAGCGAACTCCCCCTTCTCGTACGGCAACTGACGCTACGTCAGGTGCACGTCACTCCTTCCGTCCTCTGGTGTACCCGCCTACCGCCCCTTCCTCACGCACCGGCCGACGGCCGGGCGGAAGCGGACGGGGCACCGGTGCGGACGATCGTCCCCACGCCCGGGCCGGAAGGCGCCGCGCCCCCTCTCCCTACCGCGCACCCCGCACCCGCACCCGCACCCGCACCCGCACCCGCGGGGACCGCGAGACCGACGCCTGTGATACAGCTAGGGCGGCAGGGACGGTTGGTGACCGATCGGAGGGGAAGGCCCATGGCGGAGCAGCGAGTTGTGATCGTGACCGGAGGCGGCACCGGGATCGGCGCGGCCACCGCACGGCTCTTGCGGGAGGGCGGCCACGAAGTCGTCGTCTCCGGACGGCGCAGCGAGCCGCTGGACCGCGTCGCGCGGGAGACCGGCGCGCTGGCCCATCCCGCCGACACGACCGACCCCGAGGCCGTCCGCGAGCTCGTGGAGAGCACCGTCGCCCGCCACGGGCGCCTCGACGGGCTGGTGGTCAACGCCGGAGTCGGCCGCGGCGGCGGCGTCGGCGAGACCTCCGACGAGGACTGGGACCTGGTGCTGCGCACCAATCTCACCGGCCCGTTCCTGACCATGCGGGCGGCCCTGCCGCACCTGCTGCGGGCCCGCGGCGCGGTCGTCGCCGTCGCCTCCGTCTCGGCGCTGCGCAACGGCACGGCCAACGCCGCCTACGCCGCGTCCAAGGCCGCCCTGCTGCAGTTGTGCACCTCCCTGGCCGTCGACTACGGCGCACGCGGACTGCGGGCCAACACGGTGTGCCCCAGCTGGGTGCGCACCGAGATGGCCGACCGTCGGATGGCCCGCTTCGCCGAGGAGGCGCAGCTGGGCGGCGGTGACAGCGCCGACGGCGGCGCCGACTGCGGGAAGGACGCGGCCTACGCCGAGGCCACCCGGCTGCTCCCGGTGGGCCGTCCCGCCGAGCCGCGCGAGGTGGCCGAGGCCGTCGCCTGGCTGCTGTCCCCGGCCGCCTCCTTCGTCAACGGCGCGACCCTCACCGTGGACGGCGGCGCGACCGCCGTGGACCCGGGCACCCTGCCCTTCGCCTATCGGATCGATCCGCGCGAGCCCTCCGCCTGACCCGGCTCGCGGCCGAACGCTGCCTGCTCCCCCGCCCCGGTGCGGAGGGCGGGCGACGCCCGCCATGGCCGGCTGGACGGCCTTCGCACAGCTGCGGGTCGCCGCGGGCCGAGGCTCCGCAAGCCGCCGACCGGTGTGCCCTGGTCGACGCACCGCGCGCCGCACCACCCGATCGGGCGAACCACGTGGCAAAGGCCAGCGGCACGGGCCGGGCCGCGTCGACACTGGTCGGCGTTGACGGGTTCCCGGTCGGAAAGGTGCGGTGACCGATGGCGAAGAGCACGATCCTGCTCGCGTTGCACGAGGGTCCGGTCCGGACGGGGGCCGTCGGCGAGCAACTCCGGCGGATGGGGAAGGAACTGGAGAACCGGGGTTTCGACCTGCGCTGGGCCGCCAGCGCTCGCGACGCCCGGGCCGTGCTGCAGACCGAGGCCGGGATCGCCGCGGCCGTCGTCGCCTGGGACCTCACGTCCGGAGGCGGGCCCGGAAGCGGGCCGGGCGCTCCGCAGGACGGCGGCGCGACCGTGCTGCGGACGATCGGGCGGCGCTTCAAGGACCTCCCCTCGTTCCTGGTCATGTCCGACGACTCCGAGCGGGAGTTCGAAGCGCTGCCGCTCTGGGTCTCCGAGGTGGTGACCGGATACATCTGGCCCCTGGAGGACACCCCCGCCTTCGTCGCCGGCCGGGTCGAGGCCGCCGCACGCGCCTATCACAGCGACATCCTGCCGCCGTTCTTCAAGGCCTTGCGGCGCTTCGACGACGCACACGAGTACTCGTGGCACACCCCCGCCCACTCGGGCGGCGTCGCATTCCTCAAGTCCCCGGCGGGGCGGGCGTTCTTCGACTACTACGGTGAGCGCCTGTTCCGCACCGACCTGTCGATCTCGGTCGGTGAGCTCGGGTCGCTGTTCGAGCACACCGGCCCGATCGGCGACGCCGAGCGCAACGCGGCCCGGGTGTTCGGGGCCGACCGCACCTACTTCGTCCTGCACGGCGACTCCACCGCCGACCGCATGGTGGGCCACTACAGCGTCACCCGGGACGAGATCGCGCTGGTGGACCGCAACTGCCACAAGTCGGTGCTGCACGGCCTGGTGATCTCCGGCGCCCGCCCGGTCTACCTCGTGCCCACCCGCAACGGGTACGGGCTGGCCGGACCGCTGCCGCCGACCGGGACGGACCCGGCAGCGGTGCGCGCCCGGATCGCGGCCAATCCGCTGACCGCCGGCGCCCTCGGCCCGGAAGCGCAGTACGCCGTGATCACCAACTCGACCTACGACGGACTCTGTTACGACACCGTCCGAACCGCCCGCGCGCTCGCGCCCAGCACGCCGCGGCTGCACTTCGACGAGGCGTGGTTCGCGTACGCCCGCTTCCACCCCCTCTACGAGGGCCGCTACGGCATGGCGGTCGGCCCGGAGACCTTCGACGATCCGCAACGGCCCACGGTCTTCTCTACCCAGTCGACGCACAAACTGCTCGCCGCCCTCTCGCAGAGCGCGATGGTCCACGTGCGGTCGGCATCCCGGGCGCCGGTCGAGCATGAGCGGTTCAACGAGGCCTTCATGATGCACGGCACCACCTCGCCGTTCTACCCCGGGATCGCCTCGCTGGACGTCGCCACGGCCATGATGGACGGCCCGCAGGGGCAGTGGCTGATCGACGAGGCCGTCACCGAGGCCATCAGGTTCCGCCAGGCTGTGGTGCGGACGGCGCGACGGATCGAGGCCGCCGGCGACCGGCCCCCGTGGTTTTTCGGCGTCTGGCAGCCGGAGACCGTCACCGACCCGGCCACCGGCGAGCGCTTCGACTTCGCGGACGCCCCGGCCGCCCTGCTGGGCCGGGAGCCGAGCTGCTGGCACCTGGAACCAGGGGCGGCCTGGCACGGCTTCCCCGACCTCACCGAGGGCTACTGCCTGCTCGACCCGGTCAAGGTCACCCTGACCTGTCCCGGCGTCACGGCCACCGGCGAGACGGCCGACTGGGGCGTGCCGGCCCGGATCCTGACTGCCTACCTGGCCGGGCGCGGCATCGTCGTGGAAAAGACCGACAGCTACAGCACCCTCATCCTCTTCTCCATGGGCATCACCAAGGGGAAGTGGGGCACCCTGATGGACGGGTTGATGGACTTCAAGGCGCTGCACGACGGTGACGCCCCGCTCGACCGCGTCCTGCCCGGCCTCGTCGAGCAGTACCCCCACCGCTACGCCGGCCTGACGCTCGGCCGGCTCTGCTGGCAGATGCACGAGCACCTCACCGGCGCGGAGCTGATCGACGCCCTCGACACGGCGTTCCGCGAGCTGCCCGAGCCTGTCGCTCCGCCCCAACACTGCTACCAGCAGTTGATCCGCGGCGGTACCGAGCGGCTCCCGCTGGCGCGGGCCGCCGGCCGGGTGGCCGCCGCGATGGTCACCGTGACGCCACCCGGGATCCCGGTGCTGATGCCGGGCGAGTCCGTCGGCGAACCGGGCGGTCCGCTGCTGCGCTACCTGGGGGCCCTGGAGGAGTTCGACCGGCAGTTCCCGGGGTTTCGCAGCGAGACGCACGGCGTCACCGTCGACCCGAGCACCGGCGACTACCTGATCGAGTGCGTCCGCGAGCCCTGACCACCGGACCGGCCGACGCCCCCCGGCGCACCGGACGCCCCCACCGCACCCCGCACCCCGCCCGCTGCACCCCGCCCACTCCCCAGTTCCGTGGGCCGGGCCAGCCTTCCGGTCGGGTCCGTCCCCTGCGCGGACCCGACCGGGTCCCCCCTGGGTGGGTGCGGAGTCCGGTGCGGTCGGAACCGACCTTAGGCGGGGGCGCCTTACCGATGCCTTACCGATCCGCTCACCGATCGGCCTGCGCCAGTCCGCCCCGGTAAGCCGACCGGGGTGAGCCGGCCCGGATGAGCCGGCCTCGGCAAGCCGACCCGGCTCAGTTGCCGTGGCTGAGCGCGTCGGTGCCGCCGTTCGCGGCCCCGCGCCCATCGGGCGTGTCGCTCAGCTCGCGGGCCTCCGCCAGGACCCTCGCGGCCGACTCGGGCAGCCCGGACGCCTCGTAGGCCCGGCCGAGGGCGCGCAGCGCATCGGCGAGGAAGGAGCGCCAGCCCCGGGCGCGCCACACGAGGACCGACTCCTCCAGGTGGGCGACGGCCGCGGCGTGCTCCCCCGCCGCGAGGTCCAGCTCTCCGAGGATGCCGAGGGCCTGGGCGAGGTGGTGGCCCAGGTCGAGGCGCCGGGCGATGGCGAGGGCCGCCTCGGCGGTCGGGCGGGCCCGGTCGTCGCCGGTGGCCGCGTACAGCGTGGCGAGGTAGAGCAGCGAGAAGGCCTCCACGTAGCGGTCCTGGAGGGAGCGGGCCATGGCGAGGGAGCGGCTGAGCAGTTCGCAGCCCAGCTCCACCCGACCGGCCCGGCCGTGGGCGGCGCCCAGGAACTGGATCGCGGTCGCCTCGAAGCGGGTGTTGCCGATGAACCGGGCCAGCCGCAGGGCCTCGGTCAGGTGCTCGATCGTGCGGTCGAGGTCGGTCTCGCCGTGGGCGATGGCGATGATCTGGTGCGCCTTGGCCCTCCCGCCCGGGTGGTCGTGGACGGTGGCGAGGTCCAGGGCCTGGTGGGCGGTGTCCAGCGCCTCGCGTTCGCGGCCCTGGGCCACCAGGCTCCAGGCGGTCAGCACGAGGGCGTCGGCGCTCCCGCACGGTTCGCGGACCTGCTCGAACAGCCGCTGCAGCTGCCGGGCGCGGCCCTCCAGGGAGACCATCGTCTGGGTGCTGTCGGTCGGGGTCGTCCAGGTCGTCACCTCGATGAGGCCGCGGGTGAGCACGGCCGTGCCCCGGGCGTCGCCGGCCGTCCGGCAGGCCTCCAGGACGGCGAGGTGGGTGGTGCGCCAGTCGTCGTAGAGTCCGCGTACGTCGCAGTACTTCTCCTGACAGGCCGCGAGCTCCCAGGCGGCGGACACCAGGCCCAGTGCCGCGGCCTGCCGGGCGCTCGCGTTCAGGGCCGGCTGCTCGGCGTCGAACCAGGCCGTCGGGTCGTCCAGCAGGGCGGCCGTGAGGGCGGTGGGCAGCGGGTGGCGCGGTGCGTCGCCGTGGATCGGGGCGAAGCACGGGCCGGGCACCTGGTCCGCGGCCCGCTCCGCCAGCCAGAGCCAGGCGCCGAAGGCCCGTTCCAGGGCGGCGGCGCGGACGGCCGGCTCGTCGGTGGCCTCGGCGTGCTCGCGCGCGTACAGCCGGACGAGGTCGTGGAAGCGGTAGCGCGGGTGCGGCTGCGCGCCGGTGTCCTGGAGCAGTTGGGCGTCGACGAGCTCCTCCAGCTGCCGTTCGGCCTCCTGCGGCGGGACGTCGGCGAGCGCCGCCGCGGTCCAGGGTGCGAAGTCGGGCGCCTCCAGCAGGCCGAGCAGCCGGAAGGTCCGGCGGGTCGGTTCCGTCAGCCGGGCGCAGCCGACGGCGAACGCGGTCCGTACGGCCAGGTCGCCCGCCGCCAGTTCGTCCAGGCGTCGGCGTTCGTCGCGCAGCAGCTCGGCGAGCCGGGTCAGGGGCCAGCGCGGCCGGGCGGCCAGCCGGGCCCCGGCGATGCGGACGGCCAGCGGCATGCCGCCGCACAGTTCGGCGATCGCGGCGGCGCCGAACGGTTCGGCGGCGACCCGGCGGTCGCCGAGGATGCGGCGCAGCAGGGTCTGGGCGTGGTCGGTGTCGAGTTCGGCGAGGTCCACGAGGTGGGCGCCGGGCAGGGCGGTCAGCGGGGCTCGACCGGTGACGAGCGCGGCCGAGCGCGGCCCGCCGTTTCCGCTCGGGTGTGCCGGGGTGCCGGGGAGCAGCGGCCTGACCTGCTGCTCGCCGGCTGCGTTGTCGAGGAGGACGAGCACCCGGCGGTCGGCGAGCAGGGTGCGGTACAGCGCGGAGCGCTCGTCGAGTGCCTCCGGGATCTCCCGGGCGTCGGCGCCGAGGGCGCGCAGGAAGCCGGCCAGGACGCGGGCGGGGTCGGCGGGTGTGTCGTCGGCCCCGCGCAGGTCCGCGTACAGTCGTCCGTCCGGGTAGTCGGCGGCGGCCCGGTGGGCGGTGTGGACGGCCAACGCCGTCTTGCCGATGCCGCCCATGCCGGCGATCACCGGCACCCGGCCGTCGGCCAGGGCGTCCAGAACGGCCTGCGCCTGGTCCTCGCGGCCGGTGAAGTCCGGTAGGTCGGGCGGGAGTTGGGAGGGGGCGCGGGGCGGTCTGAGGTCGGCGCCCGGGCCCTCGCGGCCGTGGGCGAGGAGCGCCAGGAACACCTGCTGCGCCTGCTCGCCGGGCTCGATCCCGAGTTCCTCCGCCAGCCGCCCGCGCAGGGCCTGGAAGCGGCGCAGCGCCTCGGCCGCCCGGCCGTCCGCCGCCAACAGCTCCAGCAGGGCGGCGTGCAGGGGCTCGTCGAACGGGTGCTCGTCCGCGAGCGCGGCCACGGCGGGGACGGCGCCGCGGGGTGCGCCGTCCGTCAGCGCCGCCCGGGCCAGGGACAGCGCGGCGGCGCGCACCTCGTCCTCCACGGAGGTCACCAGCGGGTCCGCGCGGTTCAGCCGCTCCAGCCCGGCCAGCACCGGCCCGCGGCGCAGCCCGAGTGCCGCCGCGAGGTCACCGTCGGCGGCGAGCCCGCGGAACCGGGCGAGGTCCACCGCGTCCGGTCCGGTCGTCAGCCGGTAGCCCTGGGCGTCGGAGTCCAGTACCACCGACTCGTCCCCGAACCGCCCGAGCCAGGTGCGCAAACGGGACATTCCGGTGTGCACCGCGCCCCGTCCGACGTGGTCCGCCTGCTCCGCCCACACCAGCTCCAGCAACCGCCCGACGGACAGCCGCTCGCCCTCCGCGAGCAGCAGCGCCCCCAGCAGCCCCCGCAGCACGGCGGCCCTCGGCGGCGTCTGCGGCGCCGCGTCCACGGCGACCGCCAAGGGGCCCAGCAGTCCGAACGTCATTCCCATCGCTTCAGTCCCTCGAAGGCTCGCGACCACGGCGAGGCCCCCGGCAGTGCCGCCGGTGGGCGGCGGGCGTCGGCCCCGGTGTGGTCATGACCCTAGTACGGGCACCGAACGACCGCGATCGTCCGCCCCGCGGGCGGTCAGCCCCAGGGCGGCCTGCCGCTCCCCTCCGCCCACAGCGCGAGCGCCCGCCGGTCGACGGCCCGGATGCCGACCTTCGCGCAGAACGCGGCGGCCGGTTTGGTGAACGAGCTGGTCGTCACCACGGCGGCGAGGTCGCAGCGGTGCACGTCGCGGTAGGTGCCGTTGACCTTCTGGACGTCATCGGAGCTGACGAAGGTGCGCGGCCCGTACCGC
The DNA here is from genome assembly GCF_055569215.1 of Kitasatospora sp. NPDC029312. Taxonomy (NCBI): domain Bacteria; kingdom Bacillati; phylum Actinomycetota; class Actinomycetes; order Kitasatosporales; family Streptomycetaceae; genus Kitasatospora; species Kitasatospora sp. NPDC029312. The sequence continues at coordinate 112,767 of NZ_JBVHXY010000019.1, forward strand.
TTGGCCTGGATCAGGATCCGCCGCCCGGTGGGCGTCGTCGCCAGGACGTCCGCCGCGAGGTCCCCGGCTCCGCCGACCACGGCCACCTTCGTGCAGCCGTCCCGCCGGCACAGGTCCGCCAGCGCGTGCTCGAAGGCCTTGGGGCTCATCGTCAGGAACGGCCCGATGTGCCGCAACTGCGCCGCCCGCGCGGCGGACTCCCGTTGTCCGGCGCGCACCCGGACACCCAGCACCGCCGCACCCGCTCCCGCGCCAAGAAGGGCCACGGCGCCGACCAGCAGCAGGTGCTGGGCCAGCCACCGCACCACCACCGAGACCAGGACGAGTCCGGCCACCACCGCCGTACCGGCCGGCACCGCGTTATCCCCGGTCCGCCGCGCCCGGCGGGCGCGGTACGGCCGGCGTCGTCGGACGGTCCTGCGGGCCACGGCATTCCCCCTCGCGCCACGGTGTCCCCGCGAGCGTAGGAGCCACCGCCGTCCGGGCACCCTCGATCCCGGCGAGCTGCCCGGCCGACGAGCCCGAGTTGTCCGGATCCCGACCCCCGGCGGCCGAACGAGCCTTGTGCTCGGGCGACTTGGCCTCCCTTTTGCTCGGGCGACTTGGCCTCGTGGCGGTTCCCGGACCGGGCGGCCGGCTCACTGGTACCAGGTGCGGAGCACGGCCGCCGTCTCCCGGACGTCGGCGGCGCCGGCGCGGATGCGGGCGGCGAGGGCGACGGCCTGGTCGGGGCCGGCGGTGACGGTGAGGCCGGAGGCGGCGAGGTAGGAGGCGGCGACCACGGCGGCGAAGTGCTCGTTGCCGGACTCCAGGGCGGGGACGCGGATCAGTTGGTGCATCAGGGCGGCGGCGCGCTGGTGCACGGCTTCGTAGACGGGGACGCCCAGGACGCTGTCGGCGTGGCGGGCCACGGCGGCGGCGAGGGTGCCGTAGTCGGTGATGTCCGGGTCGTTCGGCAGGCACTGGTGGGCGATGTCCAGGAGCCAGGCCCGGTCGATCCGCAGGATCACGCGTCGCCCGCCGTGGCGACGGGGGCGGGGTGGACGGCACCGTCCGGTGATGGCACGGTCAGCTGCTTCATGGAGCGAGCGTAGCGAGGTGTAGCAGGCGCTACCAAGGGCCGGACCCTTCGGACGGCGGTGCTGCCCGACCGGAGGGGCCGGGCAGGTCAGAACCACTCGGGCGCGCAGTCCGCCGCCGTCCGGTCCAGGCTGTCGAGCAGGTCGAACTGCGGCCCGGTGCGCGGCAGTTCGACCCGGAAGAAGTACCGGGCCGCCTGCCGCTTGCCCTCGCGGAAGGCGTCCCGCCCGTCGCCCAGCGCGAGGAACTGTTCCAGCCAGATCCAGGCGAGCACCACGTGGCCGACGGCCTCCAGGTAGGTCGAGGCGTTGGCCAGGGCGGTGGCCGGGTCCCCGGTCGACCAGAGCAGGGCGGTGGTCCGCCCGATCCGGGCCGCGGCCCGCCGTAGCGCGGCGGCGAGTCCGGCCGCCTCGCCGCCGGTCTCCTCGGCCCGCGCGGCGGTCGCGGTGAAGGTGTCCAGCAGCAGCTTCAGCCCCGCGCCGCCGTCCATGACGACCTTGCGGCCGAGCAGGTCCAGGCCGTGGATCCCGTGGGTGCCCTCGTGGATGGGGTTGAGCCGGTTGTCGCGGTAGAACTGCTCGACGTCGTACTCGCGGGTGTAGCCGTAGCCGCCGTGCACCTGGATGGCGAGGTCGTTGGCGGCCAGGCACCATTGCGAGGGCCAGCTCTTGGCGATCGGCGTCAGGACGTCGAGCAGCAGGTGGGCGCGGGCGCGCTCGGCCTCCTCCGGGGCGGTGGCCTCCTCGTCCAGGAGGCGGCTGCAGTACAGGCCGAGGGCGAGGGCGCCCTCGACGTAGCTCTTCTGCGCCAGCAGCATCCGGCGCACGTCCGGGTGCTCGATGATCGGCACCTGCGGGGCGCCGGGGTCCTTGGCGGCGAGCGGACGGCCCTGGGGTCGGGTGCGGGCGTAGTCGAGGGCGTGCAGGTAGCCGGTGTAGCCGAGGGCGGTGGCGCCCTGGCCGACGCCGATCCGGGCCTCGTTCATCATGTGGAACATGTAGGCGAGACCGTGGTGGGCCTCGCCCACCAGGTGGCCGACCGCGCCCGGGGCACCCCCGGGGGTGTGCCGCCCCTCGCCGAAGTTGAGCAGGGTGTTGGTGGTGCCCCGGTAGCCCATCTTGTGGTTGAGCCCGGCCAGGACGACGTCGTTCCGCTCGCCGAGGGTGCCGTCCGGCCGGACCAGGAACTTGGGCACGATGAACAGCGAGATGCCCTTCACTCCCGCCGGGCCGCCGGGGATCTTGGCCAGCACCAGGTGGACGATGTTCTCGCTCAGTTCGTGGTCGCCACCGGAGATCCACATCTTGGTGCCGGTGATCCGGTACGTGCCGTCGCCCTGCGGGACGGCCCTGGTGGTGATGTCCGCGAGCGAGGAGCCGGCCTGGGGCTCCGACAGGCACATGGTGCCGAAGAAGCGGCCCTCGACCATGGGGCGCACATAGGTGTCGACCTGCTCCGGACTGCCGTGGGCCCGCAGCAGGTTGGCGTTGCCGACGGTGAGGAGCGGGTAGGAGGCGGTGGCGATGTTGGCGGCCTGGAACCAGGCCCGGCAGGCGTTGGCGACCACGACGGGCAGCTGCTGGCCGCCGACCTCGTAGTCCATCGCGGCGCCGACCAGCCCGGCTTCGGCGAAGACCCCCAGGGCCTCCTTGACCTCCGGGATGAGGTGCACCCGCTCGCCGTCGAAGCGGGGCTCCTCGGCGTCGTTCTTCTTGTTGTGGGGGGCGAAGTGCCGGGTCGCGATCGTCTCGCTGAGTTCGAGGACCGCGTCGAAGGTGTCCCGGTCGTGGTCGGCGAAGCGGGGGCGGCGGGTCAGGGTGGTGACGTCCAGCCACTCGTGCAGCAGGAAGTCGAGGTCGCGGCGGGAGAGCAGCAGGGAGTCCACGATGAGGCGTCCGATCGGGAGGCGGCGGAAAGGGGCACGGCGCTACGCCGCACCCCCGGCTGAAGTGCGATCCGGTCCACGGCCGTTGCCGGGCGCGAACCGGTTGACCTCCGCGACATCCTGCTCCAGCCTCAGGATCTAAGCAAGCGCTTAGTCATTTCGAAGAAGAGGCGAACCATTAGCGGGCGAGGCCCGCCGACGGGCCGGCGGCCGGCCGGTCACGCCGGGCGACGGGCGAGGCGGGGCAGGACCGTCCGGAAGGTGGTCGGCCCGGGTGCGTCGACGACAGCGAGCGTTCCCCCGTGGATGGCGGCGATGTCACGGGCGATCGGCAGGCCGAGTCCGGTGCCGCCGTCGTCCCGGCTCCGGGCGTCGTCCAGGCGGGCGAAGCGTTCGAAGATCTTCTCCCGGTCGGCGCCGTCGATCTCCGGCCCGTCGTTGGCGACGTCCAGCACGGCGGCCGGACCGGAGCCCCGGCCGGCCGGCCGTTCGGTGCCGAGACGGACGGTGACGCGGCCCCGGGCGTGCCGCTGGGCGTTGTCGAGCAGGTTGGTGAGCAGCCGTCCGAGCCACAGCGGGTTGCCGGACACGGTGACGGCGTCGGGCAGCTCGACCGTGACGGGGTGGGGCTCGGCGCCCCGGGCCGCAAGCGTGCTGTGCACCAGCTCCACCAAGTCGACGGGCTCGCCCGGCCAGTCGTGTCCGGCCGCGTCCAGCCGGGCGAGCAGCAGCAGGTCGGTGGCCAGGGCCTGGAGCCGTTCGGTGTCCTCCAGGGCGCCCGCCACCAGGTCCGCGCGGACCTCGGGATCGGGGTGGGCGAGGGCCACTTCCAGCTGGGTGCGCAGCACGGTGAGGGGGCTGCGCAGTTCGTGGGAGGCGTCGGCGATGAAGCGGCGCTGTCGGGCCCCGGCGGCTTCCAGGCGGCCGAGCATCGCGTTCATGGTGCCGGCCAGCCGGGCGATCTCGTCGTCGCTGCGGGGTTCGGGCACCCGGCGGTCGAGGTCGCGGTCGCCGATCGCGGCGACCTCGGCGCGGATGGCCTCCACCGGCCGCAGGGCGCGTCCGGTCGCCCGCCAGGTCAGGGCGCCGACGGTGAGCAGCAGGACGGTGCTCAGTACGGCGAGGGCGGCGGTGGTGAGGTCCTCGGCGGCGTCCACGGTGCGCAGCGAGGCGCCGACGTGGATGGTGACCGGGCCGGTGGGGGTGGCGGCGGTCAACGTGGTGACGCGCTGGTGGTGTTGGTCGCCCAAGGCGCGCAGGTTGAAGGTGCTGTGGCCGTCCGGGTGGCCGGTGGGGGCGACGGCGGGGCGGCCGGTCAGGTTCTGGCTGGCGGCGACCACCCGGCCGGCCGCGTCGACCACCTGGATGAAGTCGGTGCCGTGGTCGAGCGGCAGCTGGCTGTCCAGGTGCCCGTCCTCGGCCTGGCGGGCGACGGCCTGGGCCTGCTCGCGGGCGCCGTCCTCCACCGTCCGGGCCAGATTGGCGCGCAGCAGCAGGATGACGGCGGCCGAGGCGACGGCGAGGACGAGGGCGACGCTGAGACAGGCCGCCAGCGTGGTGCGGGCGCGGACGGAGCGCGGGGTCAGCCGGCCGGCCCAGGAGGCGAGACGCGCCGAGGTGCGGTCAGCCACCGTCGGCCGCCAGGCGGTAGCCCGCACCGCGCACGGTCTGCACCGCGGCGCGGCCGTACGGGGTGTCGATCTTGCGCCGCAGGGCGCTGACGTGGACTTCGACGGTGTTGGGGTCGCTGTCCGGGCCGCTGTCCCAGACCGCCTCGAGGATCTCCCGCTTGGAGACGGCCTCCCCGGCCCGGCGGGCGAGGTGGTCGAGGATCGCGAACTCGCGCGGGGTGAGGGCGATGGGCGAGCCGCCCCGGGTGCAGGTGCGGGCGGCGGAGTCCACCACCAGGTCGCCCAGGACGGTGCGCCGGGGCGCCCGGCTGCCGATCCGGCGGGCGAGCGCCCTGAGCCGGGCGACGAGCACCACGAAGGAGAACGGCTTGGAGAGGTAGTCGTCGGCGCCGGTGTCCAGCGCCTCGGCCTCGTCCCACTCGCCGTCCTTGGCGGTGAGCATCAGGATGCCGACGTCGCTGCCCGAGGCCCGCAGCCGGGAGCAGACCCGGTAGCCGTTGAGGCCCGGGAGCATGATGTCGAGGACGACCACGTCGTAGGCGTGCTCCATGGCCCGGGCCAGGCCGGTCAGGCCGTCGTGGGCGACGTCGACGGTGAATCCCTCGGCGGCCAGCCCGTGCTGCAGGGCCAGGGCCAGCCGACGTTCGTCCTCCACCACCAGTACGCGCATGCCCACCAGGGTCGCAGGTCGCCCCGGCGGGAAGCTGAAGGGGTCTTCAGGTCTTCAGCCGATCTTCAGCAAGGCCCGGACATCCTGTCCGTCTCGCCCGGGGACGGCCCGGGCCAGGTCGACGATCGGGGTGGGTGCCGTGAGCGAGCCCATGGAAACCGGGGAGCCGCAGCAGAGCGCGGGCAGGACGCGTACGGGTTTGGGCCGTGCCGGACGGTGGGTGCGCCGCCGTTCGAAGCGCTGGGTCGTGGTCGGAGCGGCGGCGGTCGTGCTCGGCGGCGCGGCGGCCGGGGTGGCGGTGCACCACGAGCACGAGGGCCACGGCGACGGCCGCCGGTGGGCGGCGGGCGACCGCGAGCCGTCGGACGGCCGGGGCCGCGGCGACGGCCAGGGTGCCGACGACGACCAGGGACGTGACGGTGGCCGGCAGCGGCACGGCGGCCGCCACGAGCAGCAGGGCCAGGAGGCCCGCACCGGTGACTCCGAGCAGGCCCGAACCGGGCAGGACGCCCCGGCGCCGCTGCCGGCGACCGACGCGGCCGACGCCGTCGCCAAGGCCTCGGCCGCCGTCGCCGGCGGCAAGGTGGAAGCGCTGAGCGCGGTGGCCGAGCAGGGCGGCGGCCGGGCCTGGCGGGCCGTGGTGCTCGGCCCCGACGGCGTGCGGCACGCCGTGACGGTGGACGGTGCCAACGGCACGGTCACCGGCAACACCGTCCTCGGCGGCTGACCGTCGAAGTCCGCCGAAGGGCAGGCAGTACAGCCTGCTCCGGCTCGTCACCAGTCCGTACAGAAGGGAGCGCCGTCGTCTTGGGCGCCGTGACAACCCCCCGGGCGGCCCAGCGCCGCCGGGCCGTGCCCGCGCGGCCCGTCCTGAGCAAGGTCCCGCAGGTGACGGCGGTGTTCTGGATCGTCAAGATCCTCACCACTGGCATGGGCGAGACCACCTCCGACTACCTCGCCCGGGTCCTCGGGCCCGTCCCGGCGGTCGGTTCGGCCGGCCTGCTGCTGGCGGTGGCGCTGTTCGCCCAGGCCCGGGCCCGACGCTACGTGCCGGTGGTGTACTGGGCGGCGGTGATCATGGTGAGTGTGTTCGGCACCATGGCGGCCGACGTCGCGCACGTCGCCCTCGGGGTGCCGTACGTCGCCTCGGCGACGGCGTTCGCCGTGGTCCTGGCCCTGGTGTTCGCGCTGTGGCGGCGGACCGAGGGCACGCTCGCGGTGGAGACCGTCGCGGGCGGGCGACGCGAGGTCTTCTACTGGTGCGCGGTGATGGCCACCTTCGCGCTCGGCACGGCCGTCGGCGACCTGACCGCGGCCACCCTGGGCTGGGGCTACCTGCCCTCCGGGCTGCTGTTCGCCGCTCTGATCGCGGTGCCCGCGCTCGCCCACCGGCTCACCGGCCTCCCGCCGGTCCCGGCCTTCTGGTGGGCCTACGTGCTGACCCGGCCGCTCGGCGCCTGCTTCGCCGACTGGGCGGGTGTCAGCCGTGAGCGCGGCGGCCTGGACCTCGGCACCGGGCCGGTCAGCCTGGTGCTCGCGGTGGTGATCGTGGCGGCGGTGGCGTGGCTGAGCGCGACCGGGCGCCGCGAGGGCCGAGCATTGGCCTGACCTCCGATCAACCGTCGGGCCGGGCGCAGCCCGCTCCGAGGAAGGGCGCAGCACGCGATGAACCACCCGTGGAGCCTCCGGACCGTCGAACCGCCGGTGGCCGGACCAGCCGTCGGAGCTGGTGCGGAGCGGCTGCGCCCGCACCGCCCGACCGGTGTGCGGTGACGGCGGGACGACCGGTCACGCCGGCGCCGAGTGGCCGTGGCCGGCGCCGCCGCCTGGTGGTGGTCGGCGTCGCGGTGCTGGTGTTCACGGCCCTGGCGGCGCTGACGGCGCTGCTGGCCGCCCGGGGCTGGACTCCCTTCGGCTTCGAGCGGAGCGCCGACGGCTGGAGCGCGGCCCACCGACCCGCTGCCGCCCGCACGGTGGCGGTCGTGGTCACCACCCTCGGCTCCGGGCCGGTGCCGTACCTCCTGGCCCTGATCGCCGGGGCCGTCGCCGTCCGGGCCCTCGCCCGGCCCCGGGCGCCGCGCCGCGCCGTGCCGCTGCTGGCGGCCCCGCTGCTGTGGCTGCTCGCGGGCCAGTCGGTGCGGCTGGGTCTGATGCAGGCCTTCGCGCGGCCCCGGCCGCCCCGGACGGACTGGGCCACCGCCGCATCCGGCTACTCCTTCCCGTCGGGGCACTCGTTCACCTCGGCGGTCTGCGCCGGGTTGCTGGCCATGGCCGTCGTCCGGGCCCGTCCGGCGTCGGCCGCAGCCCGAGCCGCCGTCGCGGCCGCCGCTGTGTTCGCGGCCCTGGTCGGCCTCAGCCGCGTCTACCTCGGAGTGCACTGGCCCCTGGACGTGCTCGGCGGCTGGTTGCTCGGCTGCGGCTGGCTCGCCGTGGGCTCGGCGGCGCTGCCGCAGCTCCGGCGCGCCGCCGTGCCGCCGGATGGCCGGGGGCCGGGTGGCGCGCCGGAGGCCTGAACGCGGATCCGCTGGAGCCACCCTGCGGCCGCGCCCGCCCCGACGGTCGGGCTCGGCAGGCCACGACCGTCGACGTCACGGTGCCTGCCTGATGGCCGCCCCTGCCCACCCGGACCCGATGACGAGTTCACCTGACGGCCGCCGCGCCACCCCGTGTCAGCCCGTCGGGCGCGTTGGCACCGGCTCCGTGCTGTCGTCCCGGACCCAGGCCCCGACGCCGAGCCGGCCGGTGGTGCCGAGGTCGAGCTCCGGGGTGACCATCACGGGAGCCGCGCCCGGGGTGGCGCGGACCCGGACGTAGGGGGCGTTCACCGGCTCTCCGGCCTCGGTGGTGTTGCGCCACACCAGCGTCGCGTGGGCGCCCTCCCCCGGGCGCAGCTCGATCCGCTGCGGCGGGGCGTCCGCGCCGGTGCCGGTGGCGATCGAGGCGCCGCCGGGGAGGATGCTCACCCCCTGGACCGGCCGGTGCCGCAGGTCGAGCAGTTCCAGCTGCGGGTAGCCGTCGACGGTCACCGGGGACGTGCCGCAGTTGCGCAGCAGGAGGCCGACCACCCGCAGGCCCATCGCGGCGTCGCCCTGGTCGGCGTAGAGCCGCAGTCCCGACGCCGGGCACGGGCCGCCGGCCTGCGGGGCCTCGGCGCTGGGGACGCTGCGGACCTTAGCGATCCCGACCTGCGGCACGGTGGTCGGCCGGCCCGGGCCGCGGCCGTTCAGGTCGATCCGCTTCCGCTCGGTGGCTCCGGGGGCGAGCCCGGTGACGGTCCCGCGCAGGCTGTCCAGTGCGGCCCCGGTGGCCGAGCGCCGGGTGAACTCCACGGTGACGTCGGACGGTTCACCGCCCGGATTGGTCACCTCGTACTCCATGCAGTCCGGGGCGACGGCGGTGATCCGCGCACCGTCCCGCGCGAGGCCGTCCGGCTCCGCCGCACCGCCGGAGACGGTACCCAGGGGCGCTCCGCACGGACCGCCGGCAGCGGACGCCGCCGGGGCGTCGGCACTCCGTGACCCGCAGCCCGCCAGCAGGGCGGCGAAGAGCAGGACGGCGACGGCCGCGGCGGACCGACGGGCCGTCAGCGGGGGCTGGGATTTCTCGGATTGGGAGCGCACCCGACGATGCGATCACGAACCGCCTCGGACGGCTGTGAGCCGCACCACTTCCTCTGCAACAGCCGTGCAACCGCCCGGCTTCGGGGGCCGTCCACCTGGGGCCGTCCGAGGTCGGTTTCGACGGCGAGCCGATGGAGTGGGACCAGGTCGTGCAGATCCGCACCCGCAACGCCTTCGAGGCGCTGACCACCACCGCGCCGGAGCAGGACGTGGACCGGATCCGCGAGTTCCTGCCGCCCGTGTCCGGCCGCAGGTCGACCGTCACCAGCCGGGGAGGCGCTGGCCACCGTGCTCCTCGCCGCACTCGAGCGCGGCTCGGTCGACCCGCGGCTGGACGAGCTGACCGTCCCCACCCGGGTCGTGTACCGCAGCCTGCTCGGCCGCCGGCGCACCGCGGGCGCGGGCTCCTTCGAGGCGGCTTCCATGGTCGGCGGTGTGGGCGATCTTCGTCGTTTGCGACGAAGATCGGTCGCGCTGGGCGGTCAGCGTCGGGCGGAGCGCGTCAGCGGCTCGATGCGCGGGGCGCGGGACGGCAGCGGCACGGCATGCAGACAGGGGTGGCGGGGCGTTCCGGCGGGAGCGGTCAGAACGGTGGCCACCTCGCCGGTGATCTCCACCCGGAGGTCGCCGTCCGTATTCTCCCAGATCAGCGTGCCGCCGGGGCCCACGGCCTCGGTGGCGTGGACCACGACGACGGATGGCGGGGCGTGTCCGCAGACCGGTCCGGGCAGGGTCACCGCGTAGCGGCGCTCAAGGCTCTCCATGACTGACCGGCCTCCTCGTGTGGCACCCCCGCTCGCACTGTCCATTGTGCCCACGAGCGCGCGATTGTACACGAACGAAGACCTGCCGGTCGATCGGTGGATGTCCGACGCTCGGAAGATCCGTCGCGCCGCCGAGTCGTCCGCCTACTGAGTTGTCGCGCCTCCGATCCTCCGCTCCTCCGAATCGTCGAGCCGCGGAGCCACCGCCCGCTGACCGGCGTCAGGCCGGCCAGCGCAGGACGGCGCCCAGGCCGCCGGGCGGCCCCGGCACGGCCTCCGGCACCAGCAGGGCCTCCGCGCCGACGGCCGTGGCGCAGCGCAGCAGGGCGTCGGCGGCTGGAGCCTGCTGCGGCTCGGCGACTCCCATGGCCCGCAGATCGCCCCGCTGGACGCCGATGTGCTCGGGCTGCGGGCCGGTCCACACCGGGCGCTCCGGGTCGTGGCCGCCCGACTGGAGCAGCAGGGCGGCGAGCTGGTGCTGCCGGGCTGCGGCCACCACGGCGGGCACGCCCTGGGCGGCGGCGCCGGGCGCGGTCTCGGTGCCGTCGGCGTCGGTGCCGTGCTCCCCCGGGCGTCCGATGCCGGTGCGGAAAGCGTCCAGCACGGTGTCCAGGTGGCGGGTCCGGTGACCGTTCCAGGCCGTCGCGATCCGCTGGTCGAAGACCTCCCGGGCGATGCCGTCGGCCCGGCCGCCGCCGTCCACCTCGACGGCGTGCGGCCGCAGCTGCGGGGGCAGCAGCTCGCAGACGGCGCGGCGCTCCCGTGCGTCGCCGGTGAGCACGAGCAGGTCGGCGCCGCTGCCCGGCCAGACCCGGCCGAGGTGGTCGGCGATGATCGCGGCGGTGCGGTCCCAGGCGTCCTCGACGCGGTGCCGGTAGTGCCACTCGTACCGGTCGGCGGGCGGGGCGCGGTGGCCGCGGCCCTGCCACTGTTTCCCTTCGACGGTGCCCATCCGCGCGGCACCGCCGAATTCCCGGCGTTCCAGTTCGGCGCCGGTGCGGTCGACGGCCACCACCAGGCAGCGCGGGAGAGCGTCGTCGAGCAGGCCGAGCAGCGGGGCGGTGTGCGGCAGCGGCGCCCAGTCGGCGGCCACGTCGGGCGGGGAGGCGGCGAGCGCCGCGTCGACCACGACCTCGCCGTCGGTGGCGAAGAGCGCCCGCCCCGGTGGCGATCCGCCGGCCGGTTCGGCGGCCAGGTGGTCCCGGATGGCGGCGCAGGTGCGGTCGTCGACGCCGAGCCCGGCCAGCCGGTGCACGGCCGCGCGGTCGAGGAGCGCCCGGCGCGGGGCGGCGTCCTCGGTGGCGCGGGAGGTATCGAGGTACACGGAGGCCCAGGGGCCGGGCCGGTCGAGCAGCGGAGTGAGGAACGCGAGATCCATGGCGGCCTCCCGGAATCGGTGGGCTACTGGGCGGCGCCTACCCGGCTGCGGGCCGCGGACACCCGACCGGAGCGGGTCGGGTGTGTCGGCCGTTCGGGGGCCGTCGGAAGCCCGCCCGAGACGCTCCGGTTGCGCTGCGTCCCCGGCCAGGTACGGTCGGTGCCGGTTGGAGCGCTCGTTCGAAGCGGGGCCCGGGAGGCCGGGGGACTCCTGGCGGGCTCGGAAACTGGAGACGACATGAGGTTTTCCGGAGGCCGGACCGGCACCGCCGTCGCGCTCGCGCTCGCCGGTGTCGGCCTCACGGCCGGTGCCCGCGCCCTGGCGTCCGCCCTGTCGCCGCCGGTGCCCGCGCGGGTCGACCTGCCCGGCGTGGTGCCCGTCGCCCTGCGCGTCATGCAGTCGCGGCCCACCTTCCTGAGCGCGGCCGCCGTCCATGCCCGGACCGGGGAGCCGCTGTTCGGCCTGTCCGTCAGGTTCTACTCGGCGGCGGGCCGTTTCCTGGGCTCCTCCACCACGGACGGCGACGGCGTCGCCGAGGTCCTCGTCCCGCCGGACCTCGGGCCCGGCGGCCACCTGGCCGCAGTACTCGGCGACGGCTTCCACACCGCCGCCCAGGCCGTGCTGCCCGCCGGGGGGTGACTGCTCCGCCACTGACCGCCGGCCCGGCCGCGGGCCCGGGTGTACGGCGGACCCGGCGGACACGGCTTCCGCGGCGCGGAACCGCCCGTAATCCCGCCCGCGGGTCCGACGCGTCAGCCGGTGAGCCAGGGTGCCTCGGGCAGCTTGGCGTCGGCCTGATGACCGGAGAAGTCGAGCGTGGTCGGGGTGCCGAGGCCCGCCATCTGCATGGTGACCCGGCGCAGTGTGCCGTTCTCGTCCACCCAGTAGGTGAGCGGCGATCGCGCGCCGTCCGGGGCCGAGCCCTGGGCGCGCGGACCGGCGAAGCGGTCGTAGTCGCGGTCGCCGATCCGGTCGCGGCCGAGCCAACGGGCGCCGGACTGGGCGAGCAGCAGCGGATTGTCCGGCCGGTCCGCGCCGACCTGGATGAGCAGTTGGAGGCCGGCGTCCAGCGGGTCGGCCGTGAAGGAGCGGGGGGACCAGCCGGACCGGGGGATGCGCTCGGCCTGCTGCCAGGGCGGGGCCGGGTCGCCCTCGGGCTCGGGGGCGAGGCCGAGGCCGCCGGTGTCCCAGACGACCAGGCCGTGGTCGAGCGGGCCGCTCGCGCCGGTGGTCCGGTAGCGGCCGGCACCCCGGTGGGTGCGGTAGTCCACCACCCCTTCCACCCGGACCTGCACTCCCCCGCCCTCGGAGGCGGTGAGCACCACCCCGATCGGGCTGGCCTGGTAGAGGTTCAGCCGGGACAGCGCCAGCCGGGAGGCCTCGTCCGTGGTGACGGGGCGCTCCGAGGCCTCGTCGGAGGCCGACCGGTAGGCCACCACACCGCCCGCCACGGCGCCGCACACCACGAGTGCGATCAGCGCCCTCAGCCAGTGGGCCTTTCGGCGGGGCGGACGGGCGGCGGTCTTCGTCCTGCGGGCCATGCGGTTGCCTTCTCCCGGTCTCTTCGGTGGTGTCAGATCCGGCCGGCCGGCCCCGGAACCGGCCGGGAACCGCGCCATGAGCCGGGCACGGGAGCCGGCGCGGGAGCCGGCGCGGGATTCGGGCGGGCCCCGGACGCGATGGTCCGGGAACCCGCCCGATCCGGGCTGTCACCCCGTCATGGCGGAGCGACTACCGGTGCTGGGCCCGGCGCCTGCGCGTCAGGACGAACAGCGCCGCACCGAGCACGGTGAGCGCCGCGGCGCCCGTCGCGATCAGCGGGAGGCCTTCATCCGCTCCGGTGTGGGGAAGTTGCCCGCCCGGCGCCGGCGGGGCCGGCGGTGCGGGCGGGGCCGGGTTGTCGGTCGGCGCCGGGTTGTCGGTCGGCGCCGGGTACGTCGGCGCCGGGGTGGGCGTCGTCGACCCGGTCGGGGCCGGGGTGGGAGTGGGCGTCGGGATCAGCTTGTTGACGGCCGTCACCGAGACGCCGGTGTCGAGGTTGTCGGCGGTGAGCACCAGCGGCCCGAAGACGGTGGTGTCCGGCGCTGAGTAGCCGGCCGGCGGGCTGAGTTCCTGCCAGTAGTACGTCCCGACCGTACCGCTGCCCTGGCAGCTGCCGTCGGCCGCGGTGGTACAGGGCCCACCGACCGGCGTGTCGGCCTTGGTGCCGGTGGCCTGGAGGCCGTCGGTGCCGTTGGTGTCGTGCCACAGCTGGAACGTGGCCCCGGCGAGCGGCTTGCCGTCCTGGTCGTGCTTGACCAGTTTCAGCGCGCCCTCCTGCTGTCGGAAGCCGAAGTCGAAGGTGTGGTCGTTCTCGCCCGGTCCGCCGGTGGTCAGCGCCCGTTCGGGGAACTTCGCGTCGGCGGGGACGATGCCCTTGGAGTCGACGAAGTGGTTGTCGCCGACGTCGTGGTCGGTGGGCACCCACTGGTACAGGGGGCCGCCCTTGGCGTAGTCGGCCGGGTTGTCGAGGCGGATGGTGTACTTGGTACGGGGCTTGAGCCCTCCGATGACGTCGGAGTCGTCGAAGTAGTACTCGCCGCGCGCCGTCGTCCTTGTCGTGCCGACCAGCTTGCCCGACTCGTCGTAGAGGTGGACGGTGACGCCCTCCACCGGGCGCTGGCCCGGGTTCTGGACGCCCTTGCGCTCCGGGTCGTACCAGACCCGGTTGCCGATCTGCAACGGCGCCTGGTCGCACAGCACTTCGAGGTCACCCATCGAGGCGCCCTTGCCGAACGGCGCGGCGGTCCCCTTCGGGGTCAACCGCAGGCCGAACGCCGGGTCCGGCGTGCCGTCCCTGCGCTCGACGAACGACGTGCCGTAGCCGAAGGCCTGGTGGTTGGAGTCGAAGGAGGAGGCCGCGATGGTGTTCTCGACCTTGGAGAGCGCCATGCCCGCGAAGGCGGTGTTGTGGTGACCGCCCCACGCGGTGTCGAAGAACCGGGTGCCCCGGGGGGCGAGCCCGCAGCCGTTGTTGACGTCCATCACGAACGTGCCGTTCACCGGGCACGCCTTGCTCAGGTCACCGCCGGACATCACGGTGGACACCGAACCCGGCGCGGGAGCGCCCGGCCCGCGGTCGGCGAAGCGGTCGCGGAAGGCCAGCAGCATCGAGCCGTCGGTCTCGAACGCGATCTCGCCCAACTCCGGTTCGGGGTTGGCCATGTAGCTCGTACCGCAGGCCTGGCCGTTCTGCGTGGTCGGGTAGCTGCCGGTCCACGGGAACCAGCCCGCACCGTCGCACGGGCCGCCGCCGACGGTCGACTGGCGCGGATAGTCCAGCGGCTGGTTCAGCACCGCGGTGCCGAACACCCCGCTGGCGGGGTCGAACGGCAGGACCACGGCGCGCATGTCCGCGGCCCGGCCCGTGGACTGGCCGGAGCAGACACCGCCGAGGTAGCCGGTGCCGTCCTGGAGGCCGAGGCCGAACGGCCGCCAGTCCCCCGGTGCCGGGCAGCCCGGGTCGGGGATGGTGTACGCGGCCTTGGGCGCCGCGGCCGTCGGCACGGTGGCGTCGTAGCGGTACAGCTTGCGATCGTTGAGGTTGACGACGAAGAGGTCCTTGCCGTCGTCGGTGATCTTGATGCCGCCGAGGCTCTCCTTGCCCGGGACGTCGAGGAAGGCGTCGTCCGTCCCCGGTCCGTGCACGGTGCCGCCCGCGTCGGGGACGGTGGTGAAGAGCGTCGTCGTCTTCCCGGCGAGGTCGGAGACGTAGACCGCTCCCGCGCCGCCCGGTCCGTAGTCGGTGCCGCGCTTGGCCACCGCCGAGGAGAAGACCCGCTTGTCGGCCCTGTTCCAGGCGATGCCGTACAGGGCGCCCGTCTCGGCGGCGGTGGCGATGCTCGTCGCGGCGACGTCCACGCCCTCCTGGCCGCGCGCGCTGTAGGGGAAGGAGACCAGCGTGCGCTTGTCCCCGCCCTCGCGACTGGTCGGCTGGCAGGTGGTCACCAGCGGTGCGTTCTTCTGGCAGTAGTCCCCCGGGTTCCAGAGCCCGGTGGTGTAGGAGACGTTCTTGCCGCCGGAGAGGTCGACGAACTCCTCGTTGCTGCTGAGCTGGTTGGGCGCGCCGACCAGCCCCTGGCGCGAGGCGAAGGCCGGGAACAGCACGCCCGGCTTCGGATTCCCCACCTGCACTCGGTACTTGCCGCCGGCCGTCTTGGTCGACGCCGGGGCGAGCGTCACCATGCCGTCCGCCGCGGTGACGCCGTCGATCCCGAAGCCGGCGTCATCGGTGAGCGTGACCTTCACGCCCGCGATGCCCGGCTCCAGCGCGGGAGTCCAGACGCCGGAGGCGTCCACGGCCCGGATCACCCGGACCGTCACGGAGCCGTCCCCGGTCTGCGAGACGGCCGTCGGGGCCACCGCCAACGAGGAACCGCCCACCGCGATGGCGAGCGCCGCGAGACGGCCCACGGCGCGGCGGCCGGGCAGGCCCGGTCGTCGCCGTCCCGGGCCGCGAGCGGCGCCGGTCATCCGTTCAGTTGTCGTTGTCATCCCTGCTCTCATCGTCCCGAGGGCCTACCGCCCGAGCTCGCGAGGGAGTTCGTGGTGTGGCGGGAAGCCGCCATTGTTAACGGGAGCTTAAAGGGGCTTCACTCAACTGCGGGCCGTTATCAGGAACTTTGACGGATCATCAGACGTAACCACCGGGGCGTCGGGCGACCCCGATCAACCCCGAACACCTCTCGACCTGCGGAAACCCGGCCCGCCGCGGCTCACGGCCGTGGATCGAGCGCCAAGTCGACAAAGCCGGACGACCCGCACGGGCGACCGCCCGCTCGAACACCGCCACGAGCAGCTCGACGATTGCACACATCGCGCACAGAATTGCACGCGACTCATTCCGCCTCACCGGTCATCGGAGTACCGCCGCCCGGGTCCGGAAAGCAGCGGTCAGGCCGTGACTCCGAGCCCGCCTGAGCGGGGCCCGCCGCCGAGCAGCCACGCCTCTGAATTACGTCAACCTCGTTGACCTAGTCTGCCCGGCATGAGCGAACGCGTGGTCCCCGAACCCCAGCGCCGGCGCCGCCGGCCCACCAAGCAGGGCGTCGTCCTCTCCCGGGAGCTGATCGTCGACACCGCGCTGCGCCTGATCGGGCAGCACGGGGCCGAGGCCCTCACCGTGCGACGGCTCGGCGCCGCGCTCGGCGCCGACCCCAGTGCGGTCTACCGCTACTTCCACAGCACCGACGACCTGCTGCTGGCCGTCGCCGACGAGCTGATCGGGCTGGCCCAGGCGGGCTGGCAACCGACCGGCGACTGGCGGGCCGACCTGCGGGCCATCGGCCTGCGGATCCACTCCGCCTACCAGGCCCACCCCCAGGCCGCCGTCCTGGCCGCCCACCGCACCACCGGCCGCACCCACGAGACCGCCGCCGTCGAGGCGATCCTCGGGGTGCTGCGCCGGGGGGGCTTCCCGGATCGGGAGGCCGTGCGGATCTACCACGCCTTCGTCGACCAGAGCCTGGGATTCGCCGCGCTGGACGCCGCCGCCCTCGCCCTGCCCGCCGCGGCGGCCAGGGCGGACCTGGAGGTCTGGCAGGCGTCCTACGCCCACCTCGACCCCGCGACCCACCCCCACATCGCGGCCACCGCTCACCTGCTGACCACCGACATGCGGTCCAGCGGCTACCCGTACGCCCTCGAACTGCTCCTCGAGGCGGCCGCCGCCCGGCTCGCCGCGGCGGGTTGAGCGGGGGCGGGTTCAACGGGGGCGGGTTCAGCGGGGAGCCGAGCGGGGCCGGTTGAGCCGCCGTCGTCGGGCCCGGTGGGCTCGGCGACGGCGGCTTCACGAGGAAAGGCGGAGAGGAAGGACGCGCAGGAAGGACGGACGCGGCGGTCAGTCGGCCGCGTGGACCACCTGCCCGCCCACGTACGTCCGCAGCACCCGGGCCGCCGCGATCTCCTCCGCGGGCCCGGTCAGGATGTCCCGGTCGAGCACGACCAGGTCGGCCAGCTGCCCGACGGCCAGCGTCCCCGCGTCGTCGTGGCCGTTCACATGGGCGGAGCCGGCCGTGTAGGCGGCGATGGCGGTGGCGAGGTCGAGGCGCTGCTCGGGCAGGAAGACCCGCCCGTCGACGGCCCCCGGTTCCATCCGGTTGACCGCCACGTGCAGGCCCGCCAGCGGGTCGGGGCTGCTCACCGGCCAGTCGCTGCCGGCCGCCAGGGTGGCCCCCGCACGCTGGAGCGCGCCGAACGGGTACTGCCAGGTGGCGCGTTCGGGGCCGAGGAACGGGATCGTCAGCTCGTCCATCTGCGGTTCGTGGGTGGCCCACAGCGGCTGGATGTTGGCGATCGCGCCGACTTCGGCGAAGCGCCGGATGTCGTCCGGGTGGACGACCTGGAGGTGGGCGAGGTGGTGGCGGGTGTCGCGCCGGCCGTTGGCGGCGCGGGCGGCCTCGACGGCGTCCAGCGCCTCGCGGACCGCGCGGTCGCCGAGGGCGTGGAAGTGCACCTGGAAGCCGAGCGCGTCCAATTCGGTGACGTAGCGGCGCAGTGCGGCCGGTTCGACGAAGCTCAGGCCCGAGTTGGCGGTGGCGCAGCCGCAACCGTCCAGGTAGGGACTGGTCATCGCGGCGGTGAAGTTCTCCGCGATGCCGTCCTGCATGATCTTCACCGAGCCGGCCCGGAACCGTCCGTGGCCCGACTCGGCCCGGCGGGCGACGAGTTCGGGGATCTGCTCGGCACCCCGGTCGCGGTCCCACCAGAGCGCGCCGGTCATCCGGGCGGTGAGCGCGCCGGAGCGGGCGGCGGCCAGATACGCGTCGGTGGGGTCCGGCTGGCCGTTGAACTCGCCGAGCAGGGCGTCCTGCCAGCCGGTGATGCCGAGCGAGTGCAGGAGGCGCTGCGCCCGCAGCAGTCCGTCCAGCCGGTCCGCGGCGGTGCCGGCCGGGAGCAGCCGGGCGACCAGCGCGGTGGCGCCCTCCTGGAGCATGCCGCTGGGCGTGCCGTCGACCTCCCGCTCGATCCGGCCGTCGGCCGGATCGAGGGTGTCGCGGGTGAGTCCGGCCAGTTCCAGGGCTCGGCTGTTGGCCCAGGCGCCGTGGTGGTCGCGGTTGGTGAGGTAGACCGGGCGGTCGGCGACGGCGGAGTCGAGCAGTTGCCGGGTCGGCAGTCCCCCGTCGAAGGTCTCCAGCGACCAGCCGCTGCCGGTGATCCACGCCTGTCCGGGGTTGGCCCCGGCGTAGGCGCGGATCCGCTCCAGGCATTCGGCCGCGGTCGTCGCGCCGGTGAGGTCGCAGGCGGCCAACTCGGTGCCGCCGAACACCGCGTGGACGTGGGCGTCCTGGAAGCCCGGCAGCAGCAGCTTGCCGGTGAGGTCCACGACCTCGGTTCGCGGCCCGATCAGCTCGCGGACCTCGTCGTGCCCGACGGCGGTGATCCGCTCGCCGGTGACGGCCAGGCTGCTCGCCCGGGTGCGAGCGGCGTCGCCGGTGTGGACGGGGCCGTGGGTGAAGACCAGATCGGCCTCGGTCATGGGTGGTGCTCCGTTCTCGGGTCGTGCGTCGGCCCTCCCGCGTCAGCGGTCGTGCGTCAGCCGCGTGCGTCAGCGGTCGTGCGTCGGCCGGGCAGGTGCGCCGGAGGGGTCAGTTCGTCGGATCGAGGAAGTACGGGGAGCGTCGCCGCCAGCGCGCCCAGGCCGCCGAGGGGAGGCCGGTGAGGACCATCAGCGCCACCACGGTCAGCTCGAACCAGCCGTTGTCGGCGGCGAGTTCGAAGTGGTCGGCGGAGTCGTAGAAGGTCCAGGCCAGGTAGCCGCCGACGGCGAGCAGCGCGGCCGCGCCGAGCAGCGGCCCGACCACGGCGCGCAGCCCCTGGAGCGGGTCGGTGCGCAGCAGGTGGCGGAAGCGGACGGCGGCCGCGACGGCGGTGAGTGCGTAGTAGAGCGCGACGATGATGCCGATCGCGTTGACGGAGGCCGAGATGAGGTCGTTGACGGTGGGGATGGCCAGCGAGGCGAGGGCGAGGAGCACGGCGACACCGGTGATCAGCAGGGTGCCGACGGCGGGGGTGGCGTGCTTGCGGTGCAGCCGGGTCCAGACCGGGCCGAGCACGCCGTCGCGCCCCATCGCGTACATCCCGCGCGCGGTGGGGATCACCGAGGACTGGAGCGAGGCCACGGCGGAGAACGTCAGGGCGACCAGCGGCAGTGCGGCCAGCGGCTGGTGGGCGAGCCGGGTGCCGAAGTAGGTCAGCCCGTGCGCGCCGTTGCCGGCCAACTCGTCCAGCGGCAGCACCCGTTGGAAGGCGGTGCCGGCGAGCAGGAAGAGCAGCAGCATGACCACCAGGGCGAGGAAGCCGCCCCGGGAGGCGTCGCGCGGTTGGCGCACCTCCTCGCCGACGCTGAACACCGACTCGAAGCCCCAGTAGCAGAACACCGCCAGCACCATGCCCTGCGCGACCGCGTCGAGGGAGGGCAGGTCGAAGGGGTTGTACCACTGGAGGGAGAACGGCTGGTCGCCGGCGAACAGCCCGTACCCGCAGAAGCCGAGCAGCACCAGGTACTCGAAGACCAGCAGGGCCTTCTGCAGCCGGGCGGCGAGGTCGAGCCCGCGCACCGCGACGAGTGCGGCGCCGATCAGCACGGCGAGGCCGAGCAGGGTGCACTGGACGGTGGAGTCGGCGTCCAGTCGCAGTCCGGCGATGCTCCGCAGGTGTGCCTCGCCGAGCAGTTGGATGACCGCCGAACCGGTGACGGTGGTGGTGTACGCCATGAACACCACCGTGCCGACGGTGTTCACCCAGCCGGTGAGGAAGCCCAGCCAGGGGTTGAGGATCCGGCCCACCCAGCGGTAGCTGCTGCCGGCGTCCGGTTCGACGGCGTTCAGCCGTCCGTAGCCGCCGGCGATGGCGAGCACGGGCAGGAAGGCCAGCAGCATGATCGCGGGCAGGTGCAGGCCGACGACTCCGGCCAGCAGGCCCAGGCCGATGCCGATGCTGCTGGTGGCGGCCGTGCTGGAGGCGGCGATCACCGCGCCGTCCAGCAGGCCGACGGATCTGTGCAGGGCACCGTGGCCCGCGTCCGTTCTCGGACCGCTGCCCGTGTCCTTCACCGTGGAGGCCAACGGATCACCGCCTTGTTCGTGGGGGGTGGGGTGGGGATGGGGTGGGGGAAGTGCGAGCCATGAAACCGGCGGCCCCGTCACACGTCAATGTTGTTGTCGTAAGGATTTCGCCCCTCCACGGCCTCGTGTCGCCGGCGCTTCTTGACGTACCGTCAACAAGCTCCTCCCCGGCCACCCTTGCCCTGGAGAACCCGTGAACCTCCTCCGTTCGACCCGCACGGCCGTGCCGGCGACGGCGGCCCTGCTGGCCGCCCTGGTGATCGCCGCCCCGCCGGCACCAGCCGCCCCAGCTCCCTCAGCCCCGCCCACGCCGTCCGCCTCACCGGCCCCGTCCGCCTCACCGGCCCCGTCCACCTCACCTGCGCAGGCGGCGCCGTCCGCGCAGGCCGCACCATCCACCGACTCCGCACCCGTGCTGAGCGGCGCCCAGCTCGCGGCCGCCTGGACCGGCCCGCTGAGCACCCGCGGACGGTACGTCGTCGACGCCGGCGGCAACCGGTTCAAGCTGAAGGCGGGCAACTGGGACGGCGCCCAGGGCCACTACCTCGGCAGCGGAGACCCGACCGACCCGGCGAACAACCAGCACGGCGAGGTCTCGTACAACACCCCGCTCGGGCTGGACCGCGCACCGATGAGCGAAATCCTGGACGGCTTCCACCAGTTGGGGATCAACAGCGTCCGGCTCCCGTTCGCCGACGCGATGATCCACGACAGCACGCCCGTGCCGGACGCGGCGGTGGCGGCCAACCCCCGGCTCAGGGGCAGGACTCCGCTGGAGGTGTACGACGCGGTGGTGGCCGCACTGACCGCCGACGGCTTCGCCGTCGTGCTCAACAACCACACCACCAGCTACCGTTGGTGCTGCGGCCTGGACGGCAACGAGCGCTGGAACAGCGGCCAGACCACCGCCCAGTGGGAGGACGACTGGCTGTTCATGGCCCGGCGCTACGGCGACAACAAGCGCGTGGTCGGCGCCGACCTGCGCAACGAGGTCCGCCGGGACACCTGGGACGACCCCAACTGGGGCATGGGCGACGCCCACGACGAGTACGCCGCCTTCGAGGAGGCCGGGAACCGGATCCTCCAGGCCGACCCGGACCTATTGATCATCATGGAGGGCATCAACTGGCAGGGCATCCCCGCCGCGCCCTTCCCGCACGGCCGCCCGATGCTCACCCCGGTGGCGACGCTCTCGAACGCCCTCATCCACTCCGGCAAGCTGGTCTACTCCGCCCACTTCTACGGCTTCACGGGCCCCGCCAACACCGGGGCCGGGAGCGGCGCCGGCGCCACCGGCGACCCGCGCTACGAGGACTTCACCCCGGACCAGCTCGCCCAAGTGGTCGACCAGGAAGCCCTGTTCGTCACTCAGGCCGGACAGCACTTCACCGCGCCGGTGTGGATCAGCGAGTTCGGCGCGGCGGGCCGCGGCTCGACCGACACCAAGGAGCAGGACTGGTTCCACGCCTTCACCGACATCCTCGCCAGGAACGACACCGACTTCGCCGTCTGGCCGCTCACCGGCTGGACGGATGCCGACGGCCGACCGATGGACAACTGGGCCCTGCTCCACTTCGACGGCGCGGGCCACCGGCTCGGCCTGGACGACCCCGGCGACTGGCGCGCCGCCGACTGGCACAAGCTGATCGACGCGCCCTCGCTCACCGGCCCCGTGCCGGCCGTCCCGCACTGGAACCTGCTCGACCTCGACCACACCGATCAGAACGTCTCCGTCACCATGCTCGCCCGGCCGGACTGGTCCTACGGCAACCGCAAGGGCGACTGCCCCGACAGCCAGCGCCTGACCGGCCTCGGCCGCGGCAGCAGCCGGGGCCTGTGCACCGATGCCGGCCAGCCCGCCCGGGCCGACGGCCCCTGGACCACCGTGACCGACGAACGCTACGTGACGGAGGGCGACTGGGCCCCCGGCTACAGCAAGCTCCAGTGCCCCGACCGCACCTTCGCCGTCGGCTACAGCGTCCGCTCCGACGCCATGGCCGCCCTGCTCTGCGCCCCGGCCACCGCCCCGCTGCCACTCACCGGCCGCAGCATCTGGTTCGACCACGGCGACAACCGCCCCACCACCGGGGGCGCCACGCCGAGCGACTGGGCGCCCGGCTCCTACAAGGGTCAGTGCGCCGACGGCGAGTACCTGGCCGGCGTCGCCTACACCTGGCGCTGGAACCACGGCGGCGTCCCGGACGCCCTGCTCTGCCGCCCGCTCGACTGACGCCACGGCGCGCGATGACAGGCGTGCACGTGCCCGGCGGATGCGGCATCCGCCGGGCACGTGCAGGGTGGAGGAGTACGAACCGCCCGACCGGCGAGCGAACCACCCACCCGGCGACCGTCCGTAGCGATGCGGACACCGTCCGCCGGGTGAGCCGCCTCCCGGCCGCCGTCCTCGACCGAAGGAGGGGCCCATGCGCACCCGGACGATCCCCCGCCGGGCGCTGGTGCTGACCACCGTCGCCCTCGCCGCCCTGCCGGCCGCCGCGCTCACCTCCCCCGCCGACGCGGCCGTCTCCGCGCCCCCGGCCGCCACCGCCACCGCCACCGCCGCCCCGGTGGACTTCGTCGACCTGCCGAGCAGCCCGCTGCCGCACGACCACGCGGCGCACCGGATCACCGTCACCTACCGCAACCCCGCGGCGACGGACCGGACGGTCGCCCCGCAGATCCTGATCGAGTCGCCCGACCGGGGCCCGTCCCCCACCCCGGCGCAGATCAGGCTGGAACTGCTGGGGACGGACGGCCGCTGGCACACCGTTCCGCTCGCCAGCCAGACCGGCACGCTGTACACCTCCCTCCTCCCGGCGAAGATCGTCCTGCACGGCCACCACGCCCTCACCGAGCAGTACCGGCTCACCGTCCTCGGCGGCCCCGCCCGGGGCACCATCGCACCCCGGATCGCCCTCTACGCCTGACGCCGGGCACCTCCATCCTCCATCCGGGCCGGTGCCGCGCTCCGGCCTCCGAGAGCCGGGTCCTGGGGGGGGGGCACCCCCGCGGTGAGGGGGGCGAAGGGCAGAAGGGGGGGGGGGGGCTCCCCCCCCTTGGGATCCCCCTTCCCCCTCCACCCCCGCCCTCTGCCTCCGCCGCGCACACACACCACCCCCCGCCACCCTAACCGCCCTCCAATCCCAGCCCCAAGAC
>NZ_JBVHXY010000020.1:0-14734 GCF_055569215.1 Kitasatospora sp. NPDC029312
GGCTGCGTCTGCCGTTTTCTCTTGCCCTTCGCGCCGTTTGGGCCCCTTGCGCGGGTGCTTCACACCACCGCCACCCCCCCCCCCCTGCCGACCGCCCCCGGGCGGGTGTTGGGGTTCGGCGGACAGGGGGGTGGGGCGGAGGAAGGGGGGCCCCCGGTCCGCGGGTGCGGCCGGGGGGCCTCCCGGTGCTTCAGCCCGGCTGTGGTCAGCCGAGGTTGGCGAGCGCCTCGTTGAAGGTCTTGGACGGACGCATCACGGCGGCGGCCTTGGCCGGGTCCGGCTGGTAGTAGCCGCCGAGGTCGACCGGCGAGCCCTGGACGGCGATCAGCTCGTCCACGATGGCCTGCTCCTGCTCGGTCAGCGTCTTGGCCAGGCCGTCGAAGGCCTTGGCCAGCTCGGCGTCGGCGGTCTGCTTGGCCAGCTCCTGGGCCCAGTACATGGCCAGGTAGAAGTGGCTGCCGCGGTTGTCGATGCCGCCGAGGCGGCGGCTCGGCGACTTGTCCTCGTTGAGGAAGGTGCCGGTGGCGCGGTCCAGGGTGTCGGCCAGCACCTTGGCGCGGGCGTTGCCGGTGCTGGTGGCCAGGTGCTCGAAGCTGGCGGCCAGCGCGAAGAACTCGCCCAGGCTGTCCCAGCGCAGGTAGTTCTCCTTGACCAGCTGCTGGACGTGCTTCGGGGCGGAGCCGCCGGCGCCGGTCTCGAACAGGCCGCCGCCCGCCATCAGCGGGACGACCGACAGCATCTTGGCGCTGGTGCCCAGCTCCAGGATCGGGAACAGGTCGGTCAGGTAGTCACGCAGCACGTTGCCGGTCACCGAGATGGTGTTCTCGCCGCGGCGGATGCGCTCCAGCGAAAACTTGGTGGCCTCGACCGGGGACATGATCTCGATCTGCAGGCCGGTGGTGTCGTGCTGCGCCAGGTAGGTCTTGACCTTCTCGATCAGCACGGCGTCGTGGGCGCGGGTCTCGTCCAGCCAGAACACCGCCGGGTCGCCGGTGGCGCGGGCGCGGGTGACGGCCAGCTTGACCCAGTCCTGGATCGGCAGGTCCTTGGTCTGGCAGGCGCGGAAGATGTCGCCCGGCTGGACGGCCTGCTCCAGCACCACGTTGCCCTCGGCGTCGACCAGGCGGACGGTGCCGGCGGCCTCGATCTCGAAGGTCTTGTCGTGGGAGCCGTACTCCTCGGCCTTCTGGGCCATCAGGCCGACGTTCGGCACCGAGCCGATGGTGGCCGGGTCCAGGGCGCCGTTGGCGCGGCAGTCGTCGATGACGGCCTGGTACACGCCGGAGTAGCTGCTGTCGGGCAGCACGGCGAGGGTGTCGGCCTCCTGGCCGTCCGGGCCCCACATGTGGCCGGAGGTGCGGATCATGGCCGGCATCGAGGCGTCGACGATGACGTCGCTCGGCACGTGCAGGTTGGTGATGCCCTTGTCCGAGTCGACCATGGCCAGCGCCGGGCCCTCGGCGAGCTCGGCCTCGAAGGAGGCCTTGATCTCGGCACCCAGGTGCGGCACGTTGTCCAGGCCGGCCAGGATGCCGCCGAGGCCGTTGTTCGGGTTCAGACCGGCGGCGACCAGCGCCTCGCCGTACTTGGCGAAGGTCTTCGGGAAGAAGGCGCGGACCACGTGGCCGAAGACGATCGGGTCGGAGACCTTCATCATGGTGGCCTTGAGGTGCACCGAGAACAGCACGCCCTCGGCCTTGGCGCGGGCGACCTGGGCGGCCAGGAACTCGTTCAGGGCGGCGGCGCGCATCACCGAGGCGTCGACGACCTCGCCGGCCAGCACCGGGACCTTCTCGCGCAGCACGGTGGTGGTGCCGTCCTCGCCGAGCAGCTCGATGCGCAGGGCGCCGTCGGCGGCGATCACGGTGGACTTCTCGGTCGAGCGGAAGTCGTTCACGCCCATGGTGGCGACGTTGGTCTTGGACTCCGGGGACCACGCGCCCATGCGGTGCGGGTGGGTCTTGGCGTAGTTCTTGACCGACTGCGGGGCGCGGCGGTCCGAGTTGCCCTCGCGCAGGACCGGGTTGACGGCGCTGCCCTTGACCTTGTCGTAGCGGGCGCGGACGTCCTTGTCCTCGTCGGTCCGCGGGTCGTCCGGGTAGTCCGGCAGGGCGTAGCCCTGGGCCTGCAGCTCGGCGATGGCGGCCTTCAGCTGCGGCACGGAGGCCGAGATGTTCGGCAGCTTGATGATGTTGGCGCTCGGGGTCTTGGCGAGCTCGCCGAGCTCGGCCAGGGCGTCGCCGATCCGCTGGGCCTCGGTCAGACGCTCCGGGAAGCTGGCGATGATGCGCCCGGCCAGGGAGATGTCACGGGTCTCCACCCGCACACCCGCCGTCGAGGCGTACGCCTGAACCACCGGCAGGAACGAGTAGGTCGCCAGGGCCGGAGCCTCGTCGGTGTGCGTATAGATGATGGTCGAGTCAGTCATCGGTACTCCGCTTCACGTCTCCAACGTCTTGACGTCAAGATATCTCGTCCCGGGCCCCTCGCTCCACCGCCCCCCGGGCCGGAGCGCGCGCCGGTCGGTTCCGGGGGCGCTCCGGCGGTCGTCACGGCGGTCGTGCCGGCCATTGTCACGGCAGTCGTCACGCCGGTCGTCACAGCGGTCGACTCCACCGTGGTCCGCCACGGGACGGGAGGCAAGCGGAGCGCTTACGGCCCGTCCCGATCAGGCGTCGGTCGGGCAGTGTTCGGGTCGCCGTCGAGCAGTGTTCGGCCGATCGCGGGGCTGTCGTAGTCCCATCGGGTGAGTCGGGTGTCAGGAGTGCGTCAACGCGCCACCCCATTCGGTCAACGCCGCGTCAGGATCGGCGACGCTCTGCCCGTACCCGGCCTAGCGTCGAGGAAGCAGTTCCGGCAGGCACCACCACCCACCCGCACCCACCCGGGAGCATCCGAATGGCCCGCGTCGTCTGGCACGTTCCGGTCACCGCCACCCCCAGCCCCACCACCGGCACCGGGGGCACCGCCGTCCTCCGGCTGTTCCGCCTGCGCGACGGCCGCCGCTGCGCGGTCGGCTTCTCCAGCCCCGAGGCCCTCGCCGCCCTGCTGGGCCCGGACCAGGCCTACGCCGAGATCGGCGAGCCCGCCCTGCGCAGCCTGACCGCCCCGCTCGGGGTGCACACCCTGGTGCTGGACCCCCGGCTGGTCGCCCCGCCCGTCGTCACCCCGGCCGCGGCGCCCGCCCCGGCCCCCGCCGTACAGCTCCAGCACCGGTGACGGCCCCGCTCGCACTGGTCCCGGCCGGGCTCGAAGCCGCGCCGGGCCTGCCCGGGCAGGCCCGCGAGCTGCACGCGATCGCCCGGGTCAGCCACGGGCCCGTCCCGCTCGACTTCGACCGGCTGGCGACCGAGTTCCCGGCCGTCCGGAGCGGGCTGGCCCTCGCCGGGGACGCCGACCTGGAGCTCCGTCTGGCCTGCACCGGCCCGGAGGAGTTACGGGCGGTCGCCGCCGCGCTCCAGCGGGCGGGCGCCGCCAAGGTGCGGATCGACCTGGTGCTGCGGACGCTGACCCCCCGGCCCGCGGCTCCTCAGCCCGTCACGCTGCGGCCGGTGCCGTGATCGGCGGCTCCGGAGGGCCGCGGTCCTCAGTCCTCCTGGCCGGGGCGCGGATCGGGGTTGACCGCCTGGCTGTCGATGGGGGCTCCCCACGCGTCCTCGCCACTCGCGTCGACGCAGTAGCCGCTGCCCTCGACGTGTCCTCCCGCGGCCCGGCACTGCTCGGCGGTGACGTCGCGCCTGCCGCCGGCCGCCGCGGAGGCGGGGGCGCGGGGGGCGACGGCGCCGGAGGCGAGGAGGACAGCGGTCGTGGCGGTGACGGCCACCCGGGCCGGGAGCGAGGGGTTCATGCGGCCCACGACAGCACGGCGGCGTGCCCCCGGCGACCACAGCTGGTCCGCCCGGGTGCACGCCGCCGTTCCTCACCGATCGCCGCTGGTCACCTCGCTGCCCGTCGCTTCGCCGCTGTTCGCTCCACCGCTACGCCCGCGCCAGCGCCGCGATCGCGGCCAGCAGCAACGCCGAGCCGGCCAGCAGGCCCGCGGTGAGCGGCTCGCCGAGGAACAGCACGCCGATCAGCGCGGCCGTGGCCGGCTCCAGCAGCACCAGCACCGAGGCCGTCGCGCCCGGCACGGCGGTGAGCCCGGTGAAGTACCAGCGGTAGGCGAGCAGGCTCGGCACCGTCCCGAGGAAGAGCAGTGAGACTCCGGTGAGGGCCGGCTCCCCGGCCGTGGGCAGCACACCCTGCACGGCCGCGAAAGGCAGCAGGCAGAGCAGCCCGGTGAGGAAGGCGCCGGTACCGGCGGTCGCCGAACCGCCGCCGCGTGCCCACAGGGTCAGCCCGCTCTGGCCGGCGCCGGCCAGCACCGCCAGGGCGACGCCCAGGGCGGGGCGCGGCCCGGCGGCCGGGGCGGCGACCAGCAGGGCCAGCCCGCCGAGGGCGAGCAGCACGGCGGCCGCCGCCCGCCGGGTCAGGCGTTCGCCGAGCAGCGCATGGGCGCCGACGCTGGTGAGCACCGGGCCGGCGCCGATGGTGATCAGGGTGCCCAGGCCGAGGCCCGCATACTGCACCGAGCCGAAGTAGGCGCACTGGCTGACGGCCAGGCCGAGCCCGGTCACTACGGCGGCGCGGCGCCGGGTGCTCGCACCGCCGGCGGGCAGCAGCGCCAGGCACAGCGCGGCGACGCCGAAGCGCCAGCAGGACACGGCCACCGGCCCGAGCCCGCTGGTGCGCAGCAGTAGCGCCGCCACGGCGCCGCCCGCGCCCCAGGCGACGGCGGCGGCCGAGATGGACAACAGGCCGCGCCGGAAGGGCACGGCGGTGTAGGAGGTCATGCGTCGGTACTCCACGATGGGTTGCCGGTCAGGGTCCGCGGGGTACGCGGGCGGCAGCCATCGCCCCGGTGGCGGCGGGCCTTCCCGCCGGGGCCGGGGTGCTCGGGGTTCGCCGCCCGCTAGCGGACCGGCGGCGGGAGGATCACGAAGCGCACGGCAGCCAGCGTACGCGGGCCGGTCGGCGATTTCCTGGGGACGGCCGGACGCACTACCGTCGGCCCGACGGTCCGCACCCGAGCCGAAGGAGCCGACGATGCAGCAGCTGACGTACGACGAGGCCGAGGCCGCCGGGCGGCGGGCTGTTCGCCGGGGTGGCGGTCGCGGCCCGGGAGCACGGGGTGCGGGTGGGGCGGTGGAGCCCGCCGGCAGCCGGGCGCTGAACGCGGCACTCGCGGCGGGCCGCCCGGCGGACGTCCCGATCGGCTCGGGCGCCAATACCGACCCGTCGGACCCGGTGGATTGACGTCCGGTCAGGCTTTCACCGAGCACCGACAGGGAGCGCCGACGGCATGACCATGCACTGCGCGTCATTTTTATGAATTACCGAGGGTCACCATATTGCCGGACGCAAACGCCAAGCTCAATTCGAGCTCAGATGCTGGACCTACCCGCAAGTAACGTAACAGACAACTGAACAGAATGCCTCCTACCTGCACGGATATCCGGCAAAGAAAGTAAACATTCAGTAATGAAATCTGTGCAGAGCTCTATGAATAGCCCTACTGTGTGGCAACTCTCCGCGCTCCATCCACCTCGGAGCCCCCACACACAGAGAGATCGCCCATGGCTTCCCTCAACCAGATCTCGCCGCCCGGTCAGAGCACCGGCACCGACGGGACGACCCACCGGTCGCTCAAGCGGCACGTCGGCCTCGTCGGCCTCATGTGGGCCTCGGTCGGCTCGATCATCGGATCCGGCTGGCTCTACGGCGCGAAGAACGGTGTCGTCGCCGCCGGACCGGCGGCCGTCATCTCCTGGGGCATCGGCGCGATAGCGATCGTGCTGCTGGCACTGGTGCACGCCGAGCTCGGCGGGCTCTTCCCGGTCGCCGGCGGCACCGCGCGCTACCCGCACTACGCCTTCGGCGGCCTGGCCGGCATGTCCTTCGGCTGGTTCTCCTGGCTGCAGGCAGCCACCGTGGCACCGATCGAGGTCGAGGCCATGATCGGCTACGCCAAGGACATGCCGTGGGCCAGCGGCCTGCAGAACGCCAACGGCACCCTCACCACCAGCGGGTTCATCGTCGCGACCCTGCTGATGGCGGTGTTCGTCGCGGTCAATTTCCTGGGCGTGAAGGCCCTGGCCCGCACCAACACGATCACCACCTGGCTGAAGATCTTCGTTCCTCTGTTCACGATCTTCATGCTGGCGCTCACCAGCTTCCACGGCTCCAACTTCACCTCGCACGGCTTCGCGCCCTTCGGCGCCAAGGGCGTGCTCACGGCGATCAGCACCAGCGGCATCATCTTCGCCCTGCTCGGCTTCGAGCAGGCCATCCAGATCGCCGGTGAGAGCCGCAACCCCCGCCGCGACATCCCCCGCGCGGTGCTCGGCTCGGTCGCCATCGGCACCCTGATCTACACCCTGCTCCAGGTGGTCTTCATCGGCGCGCTGCCGGTCAGCGCCTTCGCCAACGGCTGGGACAAGCTCGACTTCCCCGGCATCGACGGCCCCTTCGCCGGTCTGGCCACCCTGGTCGGCCTCGGCTGGCTGGCCGTGGTGCTGAAGGCCGACGCGGTGATCTCCCCCGGCGGCACCGGGCTGATCTACACCACCTCCACCTCGCGCATCTCCTACGGCCTGAGCCGCAACGGCTACGCCCCGCAGAAGTTCGAGCAGCTGGACAGGAACGGCGTGCCGTGGGCCGGGCTGATCCTGTCCTTCGTCACCGGTGTGGTCTGCTTCCTGCCCTTCCCCAGCTGGCAGGAGCTGGTCGGCTTCATCACCTCCGCCAGCGTGCTGATGTACGCCGGCGCCCCGCTGGCCTTCGGCGCCCTGCGCCGCCGCCTGCCCGACCGCGAGCGCTCCTACCGGCTGCCGCTCGGCGGCGTGGTCTCCCCGGCCGCCTTCGTGGTCTCCAGCCTGATCATCTACTGGTCCGGCTGGCACACCCTGTCCCGCCTGGGCATCGCGATCGTGCTCGGCTACATGCTGCTCGGCGGCTACGCCGCCTACGCGATCAAGAAGGGCCTGGGGAACGCCCCGCGGCTCAACTGGAAGGCCGCCCAGTGGCTGCCGGTCTACCTGCTGGGCCTCGGCCTGATCTCCTGGCAGGGCGGCTTCGGCGACGGCACCGGCCGGATCCCGCTGTGGTACGACATGGCGCTCGTCGCGGTGTTCTCGCTGGTCATCTACTACTGGGCGATCCGGGTCGCGCTGCCGGCCGAGGACATCGAGCGGGAGGTCGCGGACGTCGAGGTGATCGACGCGGGCGGCCACTGACCACCGACAGCCGAAGGACGGGCCCGCCGGTCGCTGTGTCGACCGGCGGGCCCGTCCGCGTGCGGCCGCACGGCGGTCGCGGCCCTGGATGTCGTGGTTTCGTCGTGGTTGCAGAGACGTCGGGCTTCAGAGATCCAGCACCGCCCGCAGCACCGCCTCGACCCCGGCCTCCGCGTCGTCGACCGGTCCGGGCGAGCGCCAGGCGACGAAGCCGTCGGGGCGCACCAGCACCGCGCCGTCCGGGCCGATGCCGTGCAGGGCGGCGAAGTCCGCGCCCGGCTCCGGGGCCAGGTCGTCCTCGGCGCCGTCGCCGATCCGGTAGGCGTCCAGCGGGACGGCCAGCCGGTCGGCCGCCCGCCGGGCGCCCTGCTGCCAGGCCGAGCCGGCGGGGCCGGTGAGCAGCACCATCGCCTGCTCGTACAGGTCCAGCGTGGACAGCCGCACGCCCGCGCGCAGCAGCCACTGGTGCGGGGCCCGGCTGCCCGGCTCGCCGGCCGACTCGAACTTCTCCGGGACGACCGGACCCCCCGGGTCCGTGCCGAGCACCGCGCCCTGCGGGTAGCGGTAGCCGAGCGCCACCGCCAGGACCCCGGCCTGGCGGCCGACGCCCGGGACCACCGCGTAGCCGGGGTGGCTGTGCTCCGCGGAGCGGGCCGAGGCCCGCTCGCTGGTCACCTGGGCGACGGGGCGACGCTCCTGCCCGTAGGTCTCCAGCAGGCCGGGCCCCGCCCAGCCGCACAGCACGGCGGCGAGCTTCCAGGCCAGGTTGTGGGCGTCCTGGATGCCGGTGTTGGAGCCGAAGGCGCCGGTCGGGGACATCTCGTGGGCGGAGTCCCCGGCGAGGAAGACCCGCCCGGCGCCGTACCGCTCGGCGACGCGCTCGGCGGCGTGCCAGGGCGCCTTGCCCGTCACCTCGACGTCCAGCTCCGGCAGGCCGACGGCGGCGCGGATGTGGCGCTCGCAGCGCTCGTCGGTGAAGGCCTCCAGCGGCTCGCCGTGCTCCGGGTGCCAGGGCGCGTGGAAGACCCACTCCGTCTGGTTGTCCACCGGCAGCAGCGCGCCGTCCGCCTCCGGGTTGGTCAGGTAGCAGGCGATGAAGTGCCGGTCGCCGACCACCTCGGCCAGCCGCTTGGCGCGGAAGGTGATGCTGACGTTGTGGAACAGCTCGCCCTTGCCGGTCTGGCCGATGCCCAGCCGCTCGCGGACCGGGCTGCGCGGGCCGTCCGCCGCGATCAGGTACTCGGAGCGCACCACCCGCTCCTCGCCGGTCTCCCGGCTGCGCAGCAGTGAGGTCACGCCGTCGGCGTCCTGCTCGAAGGAGATCAGCTCGGTGCTGAACCGCAGGTCGCCGCCGAGCTCGCGGGCCGCCCGCAGCAGCACCGGCTCCAGGTCGTTCTGGCTGCACAGGCACCACGAGCTGGGGCTGAACCGGGCCAGCTTCCCGCCCGGGTCGATCTCCCGGAACAGCCACTCCTGCTCCGCGCCCGTCAGCGAGGGCGCCTGGAGGATGCCGTGGTTGGGCGCCAGCACCGAGGCCGCCTCGCGGATCGCCGGCTCGACCCCGGCTCCGCGGTACAGCTCCATCGTGCGGACGTTGTTGCCTCGCCCGCGCGGGTGATGCGAGGTGTCTGCGTGCTTCTCGACGAGCAGGTGCCCGACACCCAGCCGGCCGAGGAACAGCGAGGCCGACAATCCGACCAGGGAGCCGCCCACGATCAGCACCGGCACCCGGTCGTCAACCTTCGGATTCATCAATTGCTCCACCCTGTAAGGGGATTCCGCGGCCCGGAGACTGAACTCGGCCGCCCTCGACGGGCCCGCTCAGCCGGGGGCCCCGCTCTTCCATCCCCCGCCCGAGGGCCGCTGTGCGGCCGCTTCGCCCGGATGGCCCGCAAATCTCGCGCCGCGCCCGCTCGGCCGCTCACGATCGACCTCAGGCCTGGCGCCGACTGCCCGGGCCGACCGCCACCGCACCTCATCTCCGTCCCCCAGGCCAGGAGCACCCGCCGGACGCGGCCGACACGGGCCGCCGCGTGCGGCCCAGAGCAGAAAGTGGATCATGACAACTCTGTCCGAAGCGCAGCCGAAGCAGCACGATGAGTCCGACACCCGACTGAGGGTGGTGCTGATGCTGGAGATCCAGGACGGCGCCCAGCAGCGTTTCCTCGACGTCTACGAGAAGCTGCGGCACGAGGTCGCCTCGGTGCCCGGCCACGTCAGCGACCAGTTGTGCCAGTCGATCAACGACCCCCGTCAGTGGCTGATCACCAGCGAGTGGACGGACCAGGAGACCTTCCTGCGGTGGGTGGACAGCCCGGCGCACCGGGAGATGGTCAAGCCCATGCACGGCTGCGTCAGCGACAACTTCCGCTCGCTGCGCTACGCCGTCCTGCGCGAGACCTCGGCGGCCGGCTCCACGGGCACCCGGGCCCCCATGGAGGTCCCGCCCGGCCTGCCGCGCAGCGAGCCCGCCGGGCACGTCGGCCCGCCGAAGGCCGCGCCGGGGCCGGACGGCGTCATCCGCCACGCGCTGACCTTCACGGTCAAGCCCGGCACCGAGGCCGAGGTGGCCCGGATCCTGTCCGGCTACGCCTCGCCCAAGGCCGAGGTGGACGAGCACACCCGGCTGCGCCGCACCTCGCTGTTCATGCACGGCAACCGGGTCGTCAGGGCCGTCGAGGTGGAGGGCGACCTGGGCGACGCGCTGCGCCACGTGGCGATGCAGCCCGAGGTGCGGGCCGTCGAGGAGGAGATCAACCCGTACCTGGAGGAGGCCCGCCAGCTGGGTGACCCGATGGCCGCCCGCGCCTTCTTCGCCAAGGCGGCGCTGCCCGCCAAGCACCAGGCCATCGCCAGCGCGCCGGTCTCCGGGCGGCTGCACCGGCACGCGGTGCTGTACCCGGTCCGCCCGGGCCAGGGGCAGGCCGTCGCCGAGCTGCTCTTCGACCACGACAACCTCGCCACCGCCGACCCGACCGGCCCGGTCGCGGCGGCCACCGTCTTCCAGCGCGAGGACACCGTGGTGCGCCTGGTCGACCTGCGGGTGCCGGCCGAGGCCGAGCCGGCCGCCGCGCTCGGCGTGGCCGGCGACCGGGAGGCCGCCGAGCTGGCCCGGCTGCTGGACCTCGGTCCGCAGGGCGACCTGCGCACCGTCGCGGGCCTGAGCGCCTTCCTCGCCGCCCGCGCCATGAGCCCGGTCACCGACCGCAGCTCCGCCGACGCCTGACGTCCAGCCGACTCACGTAAGGGAACGCACCATGACCACGCAGTATCCACCGATCGTCAACGTCGACGAGGCTCCGGAGAACCGGCGCCACGGCGCCGAACTGCGCACCATGCTCACCCCGACCAGCTGCGGGTCGACCAGCGGCTTCATGGGCCTGGCGATCGTCAAGCCCGGCGAGCGGATCAACGAGCACTACCACCCGTACTCCGAGGAGTTCGTGTTCGTCGTCTGCGGCGAGCTGGAGGTGGACCTGGACGGCGAGACCCGGCCGCTCAAGGCCGACCAGGGCCTGATGATCCCGATCAACATGCGGCACCGCTTCCGCAACGTCGGTGACACCGAGGCCCGGATGGTCTTCCACTGCGGCCCGCTCGCCCCGCGCCCCGACCTCGGCCACGTCAGCACCGAGGAGTCCGCCGCCTCCGGGCCGCCGGAACACGCCAAGGTGGTCTCGTGACACGGCGCGTCGCCGTCACGGGGATCGGTGTGGTCGCGCCCGGAGGGATCGGGATCCCCGCCTTCTGGGACCTCCTGACGGCCGGCCGCACCGCCACCCGGGGCATCACCCTCTTCGACCCGGCCGGGTTCCGCTCCCGGATCGCCGCCGAGTGCGACTTCGACCCGGCGGCCCACGGGCTGAGCCCGGAGGACGTCCGCCGGGCCGACCGCTACGTGCAGTTCGCGATGGTCGCGGCCGACGAGGCGATCGCCGACGCCGGCCTGGACCTGGCCGCCGAGGACCCGTGGCGGATCTCCGTCTCGCTCGGCACCGCCGTCGGCGGCACCACCCGGCTGGAACACGACTACGCCCTGGTCAGCGCCGCCGGCGCGCGCTGGGACGTGGACCACCGGCAGGCCGAACCGCAGCTGCACCGGGCCTTCGCCCCCAGCACCCTGGCCTCCGCGGTGGCCGAGCGGGTCGGCGCCCACGGCCCGGTGCAGACCGTCTCCACCGGCTGCACCTCCGGCCTCGACGCGATCGGCTACGGCTTCCAGGCCGTCGAGGAGGGACGCGCCGACATCTGCGTGGCCGGCGCCTCCGACTCCCCGATCTCGCCGATCACCGTCGCCTGCTTCGACGCCATCAAGGCCACCAGCGAGCGCAACGACGACCCGGAGCACGCCTCCCGCCCCTTCGACGCCGACCGGGACGGCTTCGTCCTCGGCGAGGGCGGCGCCGTGCTGGTGCTGGAGGAGCTGGAGCACGCCCGCCGCCGCGGCGCCCGGATCTACGGCGAGGTCGGCGGCTTCGCCACCTTCGGCAACGCCTACCACATGACCGGCCTCACCAAGGAGGGGCTGGAGATGTCCCGGGCGATCGACCACGCGCTCGACCACGCCCGGGTCAACAGCACCGACGTCGACTACGTCAACGCGCACGGCTCGGGCACCAAGCAGAACGACCGGCACGAGACCGCCGCGGTCAAGCGCTCGCTGGGCGACCACGCCTTCCGCACGCCGATGAGCTCGATCAAGTCGATGGTCGGGCACTCGCTCGGCGCGATCGGCGCGATCGAGGTGGTCGCCTGCACCCTGGCGCTGGCCCACGGCGTGGTGCCGCCGACCGCCAACTACGAGACTCCCGACCCGGAGTGCGACCTCGACTACGTGCCGCGCACGGCGCGCGAGCTGCCGCTGAGCCACATCCTCTCGGTCGGCAGCGGATTCGGCGGATTCCAGTCCGCCGTCGTGCTCAACAGAACGGGGTGAGTTCCATGACGTCACGTCAGCAGGGCCGCCGGGCGGTGGTCACCGGCCTCGGCGTGGTGGCTCCGAACGGCGTCGGGGCCGACGCCTTCTGGAAGGCCACCAGGCAGGGCGTGAGCGTCCTCGACCGGATATCCCGCGAGGGCTGCACCGAGATGCCGCTCAAGATCGCGGGCGAGGTACGGGACTTCGACCCGACAACGGCGATCGACAACCGCTACATCGTGCAGACCGACCGGTTCACGCACTACGCGATGGCCGCCGCCGACCTGGCGGTGGCGGACGCCGGGTTCCGCCCCGATCCCGCACGGCCCTTCGCGGTCGGCGTGGTGACCGCGGCCGGCTCCGGCGGCGGCGAGTTCGGCCAGCGCGAGCTCCAGCAACTCTGGGGCCAAGGGCCGAAGTTCGTCGGACCGTACCAGTCCATCGCCTGGTTCTACGCGGCCAGCACCGGGCAGATCTCGATCCGCGGCGGCTACAAGGGCCCGTGCGGGGTGGTCGCCAGCGACGAGGCCGGCGGCCTGGACGCCCTCGCGCACGCCGCCCGCACCATCGAGCGCGGCACCGACGCGCTGGTGGTCGGCGCCGCCGAGGCCCCGCTCGCGCCGTACTCCATGGTCTGCCAGCTCGGCTATCCCGAACTGAGCCTGGCCGACCAGCCCGACGCGGCCTACCTGCCGTTCACCGCCCAGGCCTGCGGATTCGCTCCCGCCGAAGGCGGCGCGATGCTCCTGCTGGAGGACGAGCAGACGGCCCGGCGGCGCGGCGCCACCGTCCGGGCGGAGATCGCCGGACACGGCGCCACCTTCACCGGGGCCTCCCGCTGGGAGCAGTCCCGCGAAGGGCTGGCCGCGGCGATCCGGATCGCGCTGGACGAGGCCCGGACGGCGCCCGAGGAGATCGACGTGGTCTTCGCGGACGCGCTCGGCGTCCCCGCCGCCGACCGGGCCGAGGCCCTCGCGCTGGCCGACGCGCTCGGCCCGGCGGCCGAACGCGTCCCGGTCACCGCTCCCAAGACCGGTACCGGGCGGGCCTACTGCGGCGCCCCGATGCTGGACGTGACCGCCGCCGTGCTGGCCATGGAGGACGGCGTGCTGCCCCCCACCCCCAACGTCACCGACAACTGCCACGACCTCGCCCTGGTGACCGGTCGCGCCCGCCCGGCCGAGCTGCGCACCGCGCTGGTGCTCAGCCGCGGGCTGATGGGCTCCAACTCCGCGCTGCTGCTGCGGCGCGGCGAGCGGAGCTGACCCCCGGGCCCGCCATCAGGGTCCGGAACCCCCGTTCCACCTCGTCCCCCGTCCCCCCGTTCTTCCTTCGAAGGGAAACCCCCGTGAGCAACACCCTCAGCTATCCCGAGCTGGCCGACCTGCTCAAGGCCCGGGCCGGCGTCACCGTCGACCCCGACGAGCTGCGACAGCCGACCGCCCAGTTCGAGGAGTTCGGCATCGACTCCCTCGGTCTGCTCGGCGTCGTCGGCGAGTTGGAGAACCGGCACGGCCTCAAGATCACCTCCGGTGCGGAATCCGCCAAGACGCCGGGCGAGTTCATGGAGCTGGTCAACACCTCCCTCGCCACGAAGGCCGGTGCCTGAGATGCCCGGACACACGGACAACGAGATCGTCATCAACGCCCCCCTCGACCTGGTCTGGGAGATGACCAACGACCTGGAGAACTGGCCCGAGCTGTTCAGCGAGTACGCCTCGGTCGAGGTGCTGGAGCGGGACGGCGACCGGGTGCAGTTCCGGCTCACCATGCACCCCGACGAGAACGGCATGGTGTGGAGCTGGGTCTCCGAGCGCACCACCGACAAGCCCTCGCTGTCAGTCAACGCCCGCCGGGTCGAGCCGGGTCCCTTCGAGTTCATGGAGATCCGCTGGGAGTACGCGGAGGTCCCGGCCGGCACCAAGATGCGCTGGATCCAGGACTTCGCGATGAAGCCCACCGCCCCCGTGGACGACGAGGGCATGGTCAACCACATCAACAAGAACTCCCGGATCCAGATGCAGCTGATCCGCGAGAAGATCGAGAAGCGGGCGGCCGAACAATGAGCGAGACCCACCGCGCCCTGATCGTCGCCCGGATGAAGCCCGACGCGGCCCCGGACATCGCCGAGGTGTTCGCCGACTCCGACCGGGGCGAACTGCCGCACCTGATCGGCGTCACCGGCCGCAGCCTCTTCCAGTTCGGCGACGTCTACCTGCACCTGATCGAGGCCGACCGCCCGCCGGGCCCGGCCGTCGCCAAGGTCGTCGGCCACCCGGAGTTCCGGACCGTCAGCGACCGCCTGACCGCCTTCGTCCAGGCCTACGACCCGGCCACCTGGCGCGAGCCGAAGGACGCCATGGCGCGCGAGTTCTACCGCTGGGAGCGCTGAGCTCCCGCTGTCCGTATGGGCCCGGGGCACGGCCGTGTCTGTGGGGTGGGCCACGGCCCGCGCCCCCCCTCACCACCCCCCCTCCCCCCACCCCTCCAGCGGCAAGGCGGGGGACACAACGCACACCCATCTACACGCAACACAAAACCA
>NZ_JBVHXY010000020.1:14744-79768 GCF_055569215.1 Kitasatospora sp. NPDC029312
AAAGAAAAGAAGGAAAGAGCGGTGGATAGTCTCGCTCCGCTCACCCCCCCCCCCCCCCCCCCCCCCCCCCCCCCCCCCCCCCCCCCCCCCCCCCCCCCGGGCCCATGTCCGTACCACTGCGCACCCCCATCGATTCACCCGGATCGCCGGGGCGATCGGGTGAACACGCCCGGGACTCCACTCGAAGGGCGCACAGCGCGTAGCGGCACCGCCACGCTCCGGTGGCAACCGCCTCCAGGGTGGTTGACGGTGGATCAGGCGCCATCGTTCGCGAGTCCCCTGCCCGGCACCGTGCCGGCGGTCGCGGACCCTCGCGCCGGAAGGATCATCCTCATGCGTTCTGCACGCACTCTGCTCGCCGGGGCGGCCGTCGCCGCCCTCCTCACCGTCGGCACTCCCATGGCCTTCGCCGACGGCTCCTCCGACCAGGGCAAGAACCTCACCTGGCAGGAGAAGCAGCCCGACAAGGGCGCCTCCGACGCCTCGAAGGGCTACGACGACAAGAAGCCCGGCGGTGGCGCCACCGACGAGAAGGGCTCCGGCGAGCACAAGGGCTCGGAGAGCAAGGGCACCGAGAGCAAGGGCTACGAGAGCAAGGGCTACGAAGGCAAGGAAGAGGACCACAAGTCCCCGCACGGCGGCGTGCACACCGGCGGCGGCGGCCTGGCGCTGTCCGGCGGCGGCCTCGCCTCCGGTGCGGTGCTGCTGCTCGGCGGCCTCGGCGCCGGCGCCTACGCGCTGCGCCGCGGGCGGCGTGCGGCCGGCGTCGCCGCCGTCTGAGCCTGCCACTGCCGCCTCCGGGCGCCCCTCCCCTCCCCAGGGGCGGGGCGCGCGGGGGCGGTGCACCGTTGCGGTACCCGGGTCTCCGGTGCGGGCGCCTGGCATGGCGGCCCGGCGGTCTGGGCGGGCCGGCGGTCTGGGCGGGCCGGGCGGCCCGGCGGAGGACTTCTAGCGGAGGACAGGAATGATGGGCGCTCCCGGCGCTGGAATGCCCCGGCTGCTGCAGGCCGGGATGGGCGCGGCAGCGGTCGGGCTGCTGCTGATCTACAACTCGGTGGACACCCAGCCGAACGACGACTCCGCCGCCGGCCAGTCCGCTCCTCCGGCGGCGGCCGCTCCGGCCGTCCCGGGGCAGGCCGCGGCAGCGGCCGCCAAGGCGTCCCCGGCGGCTCCGGCGGCCGCGCCGGGCGCACCGGCGCTGAAGCGCTCCAAGCCGACCCGGCTGCGGATCCCGCAGATCGCGGTGGACGCGCCGTTCACCGAACTCACCCTCAACCCGGCCGGCCAGCTCAACGCCCCGCCGCCGGACGACAAGAACCTGGTCGGCTGGTACCGGGACGGCGTGACCCCGGGCGAGCGCGGCAGCGCGGTCGTCGCCGGGCACGTCGACACCACCAAGGGCCCGGCGGTGTTCCTGCTGCTGAGCCTGCTGCTGCCGGGCAACAAGGTCGAGGTGAGCCGGGCCGACGGCACCGTCGCGGTGTTCTCGGTCGACTCGGTGGAGACCTTCGCCAAGGACGCCTTCCCCGACCAGAAGGTGTACGGGAAGACCCCGGACGCCCAGCTACGCCTGATCACCTGCGGCGGGACGTACGACAAGAAGCGGCGGGACTACCTGGACAACGTGGTGGTCTTCGCCCATCTGGAGTCCTCGCACAAGGCCTGACCTCGGGCGCGTTGGGGCGGGTCCCCGAGAGCGCCGAGAACGCCGACGGCCGCTGTTCCCCGGTGCGGGGAGCAGCGGCCGTCGGCGTTGCGGTTCAGCCGCGGACGACGGCCTCGAAGGCGTGCAGGTACGGGTTGACCGGGCGGACGGCGACGACGTCCAGTCCCGCCTCCGCCATCAGGCCGACCATGCTCTCCTCGGAGTGCTTGGCGCCGCCGACGTTCAGCATCAGCATCAGGTCCATGGCGGTGGTGAAGCGCATCGACGGGCTGTTGTCGACGAGGTTCTCCACCACCACGACCCGGGCGCCCGGGCGGGCCACGGCGACGACGTTGGCGAGGGTGCGGCGGGTGCTGTCGTCGTCCCACTCCAGGATGTTCTTGATGATGTAGAGGTCGGCGCGGACGGGGATCTCGATCCGGCAGTCGCCCGGCACCAGGCGGGCGCGGGCGGAGAAGGCGCCGCCGTCCTGCAGCCGGGGATCGGCGCCGGCCACCACCTTGGGCAGGTCGAGCAGGGTGCCGTGCAGGGCCGGGTGCTTCTCCAGCAGGCTGGCCAGCACGTGGCCCTGGCCGCCGCCGATGTCCGCCACCGAGTCGATGCCGGTGAGGTCCAGGTAGTCGGCGAAGTCCTTGGCGGACTGCCGGCTGGAGGTGGTCATCGCCTTGTCGAAGACCTTGGCGGAGTCGCCCGCGTCGTTGTGCAGGTAGTCGAAGAACTCCTTGCCGAACAGCTCGGGGAAGACGTTGCGGCCGGAGCGGACCGCCTCGTCCAGCTTCGGCCAGGCCTCCCAGGTCCACGGCTCGGTGCACCAGAGGGAGATGTAGCGGAGCGAGTTGGGGGCGTCCTCGCGCAGCAGGCGGGACATCTCGGTGTGCTCGAAGCGGTCGTCGGAGGCCTCGGCGAAGATCCCGTAGCAGGTGAGCGCGCGCATCAGGCGGCGCAGCTGGCGGGGTTCGGTGTCGAGCTTGGCGGCGAGTTCGGTGACCTCCATCGGGGTGTCGCCGAGCACGTCGGCGACACCGAGCCGGGCGGCCGCGCGGACGGCGGCGGCGCAGGCGGCGCCGAAGACGAGCTCGCGCAGGCGCATCGCGGCCTGGGCGGAGGTGTGGGCGGGTGCGGTGGTCATGGGCGGTCCCTGGGGGTGTGTGGGGGCTCGGGTCTGCGGGCGTGGCGTTGCGGGTCTGCCGGGCTGTGGGTCTGCGTGGCCACGGGTCTGCCGGGCTCAGCAGCGGCCGGACGGCAGCGAGACCGAGCAGGTGTTGCGGGCGAAGGCGTTGTCGGTGCCGGTGTCGCGGTCGGCGAGGTCGGCCGGCGCGTTGCCGCTCAGGCGGTTGTCGGTGATGGTCGCCCGGCTGTTCGGCACGCCGACCGCGCTCTTGAACAGGACGATGCCGCCGGAGAAGTCCGTGGTGCCGACGTTGTCGTGGACGTCGTTGTCGGTCACCCGGGTGCCCTCGGTGCCGGTGAGGACGATGCCCGCGCCCTGGATGGCGCCCAGGCGCGGGTTGGCGGCGCAGAACTTGTTGTTGGCGACCACCCGGTTGCGCCGGACGTCGAGGTCCCCGGCGCGGGGCGCGTTCTCGTCACCGACCACGAAGACGCCGGCGCAGTTCCCGCTGACCTCGTTGCCCTCGACGGTCAGCACGCGCAGCCGGCGGACGGTGACGCCGACCCGGTTGCCGGCGAGCTCGTTGCCCTTGACCACGGTGCCCCCGGTGTCGGGCGCGCCGCCCTCCCGGTAGGCGTAGTTGGCGAGGAAGACGCCGGACTGGCCGTTGTTCATCGAGCGGTTGCCGATGATGGTGGCCTTGGTGGACATCTCCTGGCTGATGCCCTGCTGGGCGTTGTCGTGGACGTAGGTGGCGCGGACGGTCAGGCGGGTGGTGCCGCTGGCGTCGATGCCGTTCTTGGCGAAGCCGGTGACGGCCAGGGACTCCACGGTGACGTCGGCCAGCGGGGCCTGCTCGGTGCCGACCACGCAGAGGCCGTGCCCGGCGGCGGCGCAGGCGTTCTCCTTGCCGTCGCCGGGGGTGATCACACTGAGGTCGCCGGCGCCGCGCAGGGTCAGACCGGGGGTGGTGATGCGGACGCTGCCCCGGTAGGTGCCGGGCAGCAGCTGGACGGTGTCGCCGGGCTTGGCGGCGTCGACGGCCCGCTGAACCGAGTCGCCCGGCTGGACGAGGTGCGTCCGCGAGTCGGCGGCGTGGGCCGCGGGGGCGACGGCCAGGGCGGCGAGGGCGGTGGTCAGGGCGGTGGCGGCGGCGGTGGCCGCGGCGAGGTGGTGGACACGACGGGTGCGCATGAGAGGTGACCTGTCTTTCGGCACGCGATGGGAGGGGAGGTGTGGAGGTGTGGGGGACGCTCGGGGAAGCTGGGCTGATGGTCCGACGCCGGGTGTCCGGGCGGTGACCGTCGGTGGGTACGGCCGTGTCGACGGTATGGGCGCCCGGGTGGGCCCGCCACCAGGGTGGGCTGCGGGACTGACGGGGCGTCGGCCGCTGGTGGGACGTCCCGGCGTGGCGTGCATGGCCCCGGACGGTGCGGGGCCGCGCGCCGGACCGGGCCCGGCCCGTGACATCCTCGAAGGCATGAGCACCGCGCCCGTCCCGCCCGTCGCCACCGTCCGCAACCCGATCGGCGCCCACGTCCCGGTGGCCGGCCGCGGGCTGGCCGGGACGGGACTGGCGTACGCGCGGAAGGTCGGCGCGGAGACGGTCCAGGTGTTCGTGGCCAACCCGCGCGGCTGGGCCACTCCCCCGGGCAATCCGCGCC
This sequence comes from Kitasatospora sp. NPDC029312, assembly GCF_055569215.1. Classification (NCBI taxonomy): domain Bacteria; kingdom Bacillati; phylum Actinomycetota; class Actinomycetes; order Kitasatosporales; family Streptomycetaceae; genus Kitasatospora; species Kitasatospora sp. NPDC029312. Next base: position 19,186 of record NZ_JBVHXY010000020.1, read on the forward strand.
ACGACGAGGAGTTCCGGGCCGCCTGCGCCGACCAGGGCCTCCCGGCCTGGGTGCACGCGCCGTACCTGATCAACTTCGGGTCGGACAATCCGACCACGCGTGAGCGCTCGGCGGACTCCCTGCGGCACTCACTGCGCCGCGGCCACGCGATCGGCGCCCTGGGCGTCGTCCTGCACACCGGCTCGGCGGTCGGTGCGGCGCCCGACGGCGGCTCGCGCCGGGCCGAGGCGATGGCGCAGGTCCGCGCGGACGTCCGTCCTCTGCTGGACGAGCTGGACGCGCTCGGCGAGGACACCCCCTGGCTGCTGCTGGAGCCGACCGCCGGTCAGGGCAGTTCGCTCTGCTCCCGGCTGGAGGAGCTGGCCGAGTACGTGGCGGCGCTGGACGGGCACCCGAAGGTGGGCGTCTGCCTGGACACCTGCCATGCCTTCGCCGCCGGGCACGACCTGGCCGTGCCCGGCGGGGTGACGGCCGCGCTGGACGCGCTGGCCTCGGCCGCCGGTCCGGGCCGGCTGAGGCTGATCCACGCCAACGACTCGGAGGACGTGGTCGGCGCCCGCAAGGACCGGCACGCCAACATCGGCGCCGGGATGATCGGCGCCGAGCCGTTCCGCGAGCTGTTCGAGCACCCGGAGACGGCCGGGGTGCCGCTGCTGGTGGAGACCCCGGACCGCAAGCACGGCGGGGACGGCACCGGGCACGCGATGGACATCGCGGTGCTGAAGGAGCTGCGCGAGCGGGCCGCGGTCCGGGCCTGAGAGAGCGCGGGCGGGCGGACAGCCGTGAGCCCGGGGGCCGACGGACGGCCCCCGGGCTCGGAGTTCGGCGCGATCAGCAGTCGCAGTCGCTCTCGCTCTCGCTGTGGTCGCGGTAGTTGAACCAGCTGGCGTGCGGGCCGAACATGCCGACGCCCGCGGAGCCGGAGTCCAGGACCTGCCCGGATTCCTGCGCCGACATCTGGCCGCCCGCCACCGCCGAGGTCGGAACGGCCGCCAGGGCGGCACCCGTCACGACGGCGATCACGGCGAGCTTGCGGATCTTCCCACGAAGCGACATCTGATGTCCTTTTGATTCGTCTCTGGTCCTCAACCCGCGCCCCCGAACGGCCGGTTCGACCGCCCGGCGGACCGGGCCGCCCCCACCGGGGAGGCGCCGCGCCCACGTTGGCACACGAACGCGCACCGGCGGACGCGCGCCGCAACCGGTCTGGGACATCCGGGTGACACATCTCCCCCGCCCGGCCGAACCCCTCGCGGTCCGGGTCGAACGTCCTCGCGAAGACCGCCGGACGAGTGTTCGTCCGATCGGCCTACGACCGTAAGACTTGCGGTGATCCGTCGGGCTGAACGAACAAATCCCATCGATTTGGTGCAAGCTGCGCCCTGGCCCGAGCATGAACGGTCGCTCCACCGAGCGCGAGCAGGACCAGGAAAGGCGCACCACCCTCATGCAGACCAGCCCCGCCGCACCCCGGCAGGCGACCCGACCGAGCACCCCGCAGACCCTGGGGACCCCGGAGACCCCGGACCCGGTCGACGGGAGATCCCGGAAGAACGGCCGGTTCGGGCTGACCACCGCCACCGCTCTGGTCATGGGCAACATCATCGGCGGCGGCATCTTCATGATCCCGGCCGCCGTGGCACCGTACGGGACGGTCAGCCTGCTCGCCTTCGTCGTCCTCACCGTCGGTGCGATCGCGCTGGCCCTGGTCTTCGGACAGCTCGCCCGACGCCACCCGCGCACCGGCGGCCCGTACGTCTACGCCCGGGAGGCCTTCGGGGACTTCGCCGGGTTCCTGTCCGCCTGGTCGTACTGGATCACCACCTGGGTCAGCAACGCCGCGCTCGCCGTGGCCGCGGTCGGCTACCTGGACGTGCTACTGCCGGTCGGCCACTCCACCGCGCTGAGCATCACCGCCGCGCTGGCCTTCCAGTGGCTGCCGGCGCTGGCCAATCTGGCCGGCACCCGCTACGTCGGGGCGATCCAACTGGTGTCCACCGTCCTGAAGTTCATCCCGCTGGCGCTGGTCGCCGTCGGCGGCCTGTTCTTCTTCGACGCCAAGAACCTCGGGCCGTTCGACGGCAACGGCCAGGACTGGACGGGCGGCATGACCGCCGCGGCCGCGATCCTGTTGTTCAGCTACCTGGGAGTGGAGTCGGCCGCGATGAGCGCCGGCCGGGTCCGCGACCCGGAGCGCAACGTCGGCCGGGCGAGCGTGCTCGGCACCGCCGGTGCGGCCGTGGTCTACCTGCTGGGGACCGTCGCGGTGTTCGGCACCGTCGCGCACGAGCGGCTGGTGCACTCCGCCGCGCCGTTCTCGGACGCCGTGAACGCCATGTTCGGCGGTTCCTGGGGCGGCACCGCAATCGCCGTCGCCGCGCTCGTCTCGATGACCGGCGCGCTCAACGGCTGGACGCTGCTGGCCGCCCAGGCCCCGTACGCGGCCGCCGAGGACGGCCTGTTCCCGGCCGCCTTCGGCAAGGAGCGGCGCGGCGTGCCGGCCTTCGGCGTGATCGTCAGCGTCGCCCTGGCCTCGCTGCTGACCGTCCTCAACTTCGCCAGCGGCGCCAAGGGCGCGTTCGACACGCTGGTGCTGGTCACCACCTTCACCGCCACCGTGCCCTACCTCCTCTCCACCGCCGCCCAGCTGTACTGGCTGGTCCGCGGCGCCACCGACAAGGTCGCCACCCCGCACCTGGTCCGCGACGCCGTCCTCGGCCTCGGCGCCTTCGCCTTCTCGCTCTGGCTCCTCGCCGGCGCCGGCTACGCCGCCGTCTACCAGGGCGTCCTCTTCCTCTTCGCCGGCGTCCTCGTCCACGTCTGGCTCGCCGGCCGCCGTCGGAGCGACTGACCCCCCGGGGGCGGTAGGCGGCTCGCGGCCTCGCCCACCCGAACGGGCCCGGCCGACGGGCGGGGGCGCGGGGCGGCGCCTAGGTTGCGGTGCCAGGGGGTCACGCGAGCGAAAGGTGTCCACTGGCATGGCCGGAAAATTCGAGCTGTACACGGACGAGACCGGTATGCACCGGTTCCGCCTCAAGGCGAGCAACGGGTCGATCGTGGTGACCGGTGACCCGCACGAGAGCAAGGACGACTGCCTGAAGAGCATCGAGTCGATCCGCAAGCTCGCCCCGTACGCGGAGCTCAAGGAGACGGCCGGGTCTGCCTGAGGAAACACCGCGGTGAACAGGCGGGTCGGCGGTACGAATCGCCGACCCGCGTTCGCTTGTACGACAGATCCCTTTGGCCGGGAGCACGCCGGGCCCGGACAGAACACAGGCATGCGCGTCGCCATCGTCACCGAATCCTTCCCTCCCGAGGTCAACGGAGTCGCCCACAGCGTGCTGCGGACGGCCGAGCACCTGCTCCGCCGGGGCCACCAGCCCCTCGTCGTCACCCCCGCCCCCGCGCGGGGCGCCCAGTGCCCACCGCAGACCTTCGGCTCCGGCCCCGCGGCGGGACGGATCCCCGTGGTGCGCATCCCTTCGATGCCCCTGCCGGGATACCCGCAGGTGCGGATCGCCCTGCCGAGCCGGCAGCTGACCGCCGCCCTCGCCGGACACCGACCGGACATCGTGCACCTGGCCAGCCCCTTCGTGTTGGGCGCCCGCGGCATGCACGTCGCGGCGCGGCTCGGGGTGCCCGCCGTCGCCGTCTACCAGACCGACCTGGCCGGGTACGCCCACGCCTACCGGGCCGGTCGCGGGCTCGGCGAGGCCGCGGCCTGGCGCCGGATCCGGGCCGTGCACCGCGCGGCCGCCCGCACCCTCGCGCCGTCCACCCCCGCCGCGCAGGACCTCACCGCGCACGGCGTGCCCCGGGTGCAGCTGTGGCCGCGCGGGGTGGACTCCGTACGGTTCCACCCGCGGCACCGGGACGAGGCGCTACACCGGGCGCTCGCACCGGGCGGGGAGGTCCTGGTCGGGTACGTCGGACGGCTGGCACCGGAGAAGCGGGTCGACCTGCTGGCGAGGGCCTCGGCACTGCCCGGGGTCCGGGTGGTGGTGGTCGGGGACGGCCCCTCGGCGCCCGGGCTGCGAGCCGCCATGCCCGGCGCGGTGTTCCTCGGCCGTCGCACCGGCGAGGAACTGGCGCGCTGCTTCGCGACGCTGGACGTGTTCGTGCACACCGGCCCGCTGGAGACCTTCTGCCAGACCATCCAGGAGGCGATGGCCAGCGGCGTACCGGTGATCGGCCCGTCGGCCGGCGGCCCGCTCGACCTGGTCTCCCACCACCGCACCGGCCTGTTGGTGCCACCCCGGGACGGCGCGGCCGTCGCCCGGGCGGTGGCCGAGCTCGCCGCCGATCCGGCCCGGCGGGACGCCTACGGGAAGGCCGGACGGGCCGAGGTGACCGCCCGGACCTGGGAGGCCGTCGGGGACCTGCTGCTGCGGCACTACGCCGAGGTGCTCGCCGAGCACCGGGGGCTGCCGGTGCCGGTGCCCGTGCCGGCGCCGCAGGCTTCGGCTTCGGCTTCCGTCTCGGCTTTCGTTCCGGCGCCGCCTTCGGCGGATGCGGCGGCTTCGGTGGTCGTTCCCGTGGTGCCTGCGGTGCGTGCGATGCCCGTGGTGCCTGCGCTCCCTGCCCTCCCCGAGGAGCTGCCGGCATGACCGGGGCCTCCACACCCCGACCACTGACCATCGTCCGGCTCGCGAACTTCGTCACCCCCGTCTCCGGCGGCCTGCGCACCGCGCTGCGCCACCTCGGCGCCGGGTACCTGGCGGCCGGACACCGGCCGGTGCTGATCGTGCCCGGCGAGCGGCGTTCGTCGGAGGAGACCGAACAGGGCCTGGTGGTCACCCTGCCGGGCCCGGTGCTGCCGGCCAGCGGCGGCTACCGGCTGCTCGCCGACCGGCGGGCGGTGGAGGCCGAGCTGACCCGGCTCAGCCCCGACCGGCTGGAGGTGTCCGACCGGACCACCCTGCGCTGGACCGGCGGCTGGGCGCGGCGGCACGGCGTCCACTCGGTGATGGTCTCGCACGAGAGCGCCACCGGCGTGTTTCGCACCTGGGGCCTGCCCGGACCGCTGGCCGCGGCGGCCGCCGACCGGCTCAACGCGGCGACGGTCCGCGCGTACGACTCGGTGCTCTGCACCACCGAATGGGCGGCGGCCGAATTCCGCCGGATCGGCGTGCCCAACGTGGTCCGGGCCCCGCTCGGAGTGGACCTGGACGCGATGCGGCCACTGCCGCCGGCCGTCCGGGCGGCGGAGCGGGCCCGCTACGCCGGACCGGACGAAGTGCTGCTGGCGCTCTGCTCGCGGCTGTCTGCGGAGAAGCGGCCCGACCGGGCCGTCGACGCGCTCGCCCGGCTGCGGGCCGGGGGCCTGCCGGCCGTCCTGGTGGTGGCCGGCACCGGGCCGCTACGGGAACGGCTGGCCGCTCGGGCCGCCCGGCTCCGGCTGCCCGTGCGCTTCCTCGGGCACCTGAGCGGGCGCGCGGCGCTCGCCCGGCTGCTCGGCTGCGCGGACGTAGTGCTGGCGCCCGGGCCGGTGGAGACCTTCGGGCTGGCCGCGATGGAGGCCCTGGCCTGCGGCACTCCCGTCGCGGTCAGCGGCTCCTCCGCACTCCCCGGGCTGATCGGACCGGCCGGGGTGGCCGCCGTCGACACGGGCGCCGGATTCGCCCGGGCGGTGCGGGAATTGCTGAGGCGGCCGGAGGAGGTGCGCCGGGCAGCGGCCCGGGAGCAGGCCGAGCGGTACGGCTGGCCGGCGGCGGTGACGGCCTTCCTGGCAGCACACGGTGTACGGAACCGCGCAGCGGAAACGGTGGACAGGGGGTTGGGATGAGCGTGCTGGACGCCGGGCCGGACCGGGCGGCGGAGGAGCGGCCGACGGCGGGCGAACTGCTGCGCTTCGTCGCCCTCGGGGATTCCCTCACGGAGGGCGTCGGGGACCAGGTCGGCGAGGAATGGCGCGGCTGGGCCGCCGTACTGGCCCACTCGCTGGCACCCGGGGGCCGGGAGGTCGAGTTCACCAACCTCGCGTACAGCGGCGCACTGACCGCCGACCTGACTTCTCGTCAGCTTCCGGCGGCGCTGGCCCGGCGGCCGCAGCTGGCGGCGGTGCTGGTCGGCGGCAACGACACGCTGCGAGCCGGCTTCGACATCCGGCGCACCACCCTGGAGTTGGACGCCACCCTCGGTGAACTCTCCGCGCACGGAGCCGTGTTGCTGACCGCCTGCCTGCCCGACCCGGGCACCCTGCTCCGGCTCCCGGCCCCGCTCGGCCGCCCGCTGGCCCGCCGGATGCGGGCGGTCAACACGGTGGTACACGCACTCACCGCAAGGCACCGGGCCGTACACCTGCACATCGCCGAACTGCCCTGGACCGCGCAGCGCCGACTGCTGAGCGTCGACCGCCTCCACCCCAGCGCCGAAGGGCACCACCTGATCGCCCGCCGCTTCCACGACCTCCTCACCGAAGCCGGCCACCCCCTCGGCACACCACCCGCCGACCGAGCACCCGAACCCCCGCCGGGCCTGGCCGCCGACCTGTGGTGGATGGCCACCAAGGGCACCCGCTGGCTCGCCGCCCGCAGCACCGACCTGCTCCCCGGCCTGCTCGCGCTGGCAGCAGCCGAGGGCCTCGCCCGACTCCGCGGGGCGAGCGGGCGACACGACGAGCAGATGGCCAGGGCGGCGGCGCAGGCGCTGGCGTCCTTGGGGTGATGACCGATACCCGGCGGCGGACGGCGGACGGCGGACGGCGGCGGCGTCCGCGATCGGGTGTCGCGATGGACGGCCGGGGCGTAGCGCCGTGGTTTCGCGCAGGTCGGCTCCGCGCCGCTCGGCCGCGCGTCCCGCGAACTCGGGACCGGCCTCCGCATCGGCCGACAAACCTCCCGGACGCTGCCCCCGTCGGCCCGGCCGGGGACGCGGGCGACGGTTCGTCAGGTCTTTGGGGCCGCTGTCGGGGTGGGTGGGTGAACCCTGGTCCGGGAGAGGGCTCGCGGGGAACCATCGCTGCGGCCGAGGGTCTTGTCCCCGGTGCGGAGCCGGGTGTGGTGGAGGGAGTGCGGGTGGAAGCGTCGAGTGGGCGGGGCCAGGAGGTACTGGCGGCGGCGGGAGTGCTGTTCCCGGACGGGGCGGGGCGGGTGCTGGTGGTGCGGCTGCCGTACGACCGGAAGCATCCGGTGGCGATTCCGGGGGGCGGGTGGGAGCCGGCCGACCTGTCACCGCGCGAGACCGCCGAACGGGAGATCGCCGAGGAACTCGGCTTCACGCCCCGGCTGCGTGGGCTGGCCTGCGTGGACTGGGCGCTGTCCCGGACGCACCCGCCGATCGTGGCGTACCTGTACTGGGGCGAGCCGCTGACGGCGGAACAGGTGGCGGCGATCCGGCCGGACGCGGCGGAGGTCGGCGGGTGGGTGTGGCTGACGGCCGACGAGGCCGGGCATGCATTGCCGCCCAAACTGTCACGGCGGGTGACGGCCTGTCTGCGGGCGCCGCGTACGGCCGGGCCGCTGGAGCTGGAGGACAGCCGACCCGTCGGCCACACGCTGCGGGCGCTGCCGGCCGAGGATCCGGCGCCCGAGTACACCGGGCTGGCCGCAGCGCCCACCCTGGGAGCGCAGGATGCGGGCGGGGCGGAGCAGCAGCCGGAGCCGCCGATGGACCAGGACACCTACTACGCCACCCGGCCCCGGATCCGGGCGAAGGCCAGGGCGTTGTTCACCGACCGTGACGGACGGGTGCTGCTGGTGCGGCTGCGCCCGTACGAGGGTCCGCGCGGGGCGGTGCCGCACTGGACGCTGCCGGGGGGCGGGGTCGAGGCGGACTCGGAGCGGCCACGGGCGGCGGCGCGACGGGAGATCCGCGAGGAACTGGGGTGGGAGGTCGAGCCCGGACGACTGCTCGCGCTGGACTGGCAACCGGGCACGGCGGCCGATCCCGGCGCGGACCCGGCGACCGGCCGGGACACCGCCGTACTGGTGTACGTCTTCGACGGCGGCGCGGTGACGGAGGCGATGCTCGACACGATCGCCCTCCAGGAGCAGGAGTTGGTGGAGTGGCGGCTGTGTGACCCGGCCGAGGCGCGGGCGCTGTTGACCGGGCCGTCCTGGGGTCGAACGGCCGGCGCGCTGGCCGCCCGGGAGCGGCCGGGCGGCCCCGTCGAGCTGGTTCGCGGGCGGGTGGTGGGACCTGAGGTGGCCGATGGGTGACACTGGGGCCATGCAGAACGGGATCAGTGAGGTACTGGCCGGTCGGCGGGTGGCGACGGTGAGCGGCGGCGACCGGCTCGACCTGCGGCTCGACGGGCCGGTGACCGTCCGGGTGGCGCACGAGTTCCGCTTCGCGGCGCCGTCCTTCGCCGCGCCGAAGGCGGTCGAGCACGTCTTTCCGGCGCTGACCTTCCGTCCGACGCCCAGACTGCTGGCACTCGTCGGCCGGACCGTCGACACCGCCCGGATCACCCCGGCCGGCGGTCTGGAGCTGGGCTTCGCGGAGGGCGGTGAGCTGGCCGTCCCGCCGCACGCGGTGCTCGCGCCCTGGAGCGTGCTGACCGCCGAGGGCGCGGTGTGCGCCGCGCTGCCGGGCGGCGCGGTCCGGTGGACGGCGCCCGGCGGGGCCTGAGCCGCCGCCGGGGGCGCACCTCCGGGGCCACCTCCGGGGCCACCGCCAGGGCCGCGTCCTGCCGGCCACCCGGGCCGGGTCAGACCTCCAGGTCGGCCTCGACCTTGGAAAGTTGGTGGCGTGCCATCGCCAGGTTGGCGCGCCCCTTGTCCAGCGCGAGGTAGAGGAACAGGCCCTTGCCGGTACGGCCGGTGAGCGGGCGGATCAGGTGGTACTGGCTGGACAGGGTGATCAGGATGTCCTCGATGCCGTCCTGGAGGCCCAGCATGTCCATGGTGCGCATCTTGGCGCGGACCACGTCGGTGTTCCCGGCCGCTGCCACGTTGAGGTCCAGGCCGCCCGGGCCGTCGAGGGTGCCGAGCGCCATGCCGCTGTTGTAGTCGACGAGGGCCGCGCCGATGGCGCCCTCGATGGCGGTCATGGCCTGCTTGAGGGCGCCGGCTGCGTCGGTCATTTCGGTCAACTCCCGTTTGGGTGGTGGGTTGGTGGGTGTAGGTCGGTGGGGTGTAACTCGGTGAGGGTGTAGCGGGTGAGGGTGCGGGTCGGGTGCGGGTGGTCGGTAGCGGGCCGGTGGTCCGGATCCGGGATCCGGGGTCAGCCGGCGTCGCGCGGGTCCTTCGGCAGCAGGCTGTCGTTGAGCAGTCCGGCGATGTGCCCGGCGCAGCGTCGGGCTTCCAGATGGAGTCGGCCGATGTTGACGTCCGGGTACGCCAGCAGGGTCAGCACGCAGCTGCCGCCGGCCGCATAGGTGGCGACGTAGCCGTGTTCGCCGCGCACCAGTGACTCGCGGAACTCGCCCTGCCCGGTGGTGTCGGCCAGCCGCTGGGCCAACGACAGCGAGGCCGCCGTCATCGCGGCCAGTCCGGAGGGCTCGGTCCCGTGGGTGTCGTGCGCGACCAGCAGGCCGTCGACGCTGGCCACCAGACCGCCCGCGAGATGCGGGACGCGCCGTTTCACGGCACGGATTTCGGCGAGCAGCTCGGTCTCCAAGGCGATCAGTTGTCTCCTTCCGACACGCTGCTTGAGCGCCCGCCTCATGGCCGGTACGACGGGGACGTGGGCGGAGAGTTGCTCAAAGTCGGGCCTCCAGAAGGTCTCGGACCCGGGTCAGCAGCGCGATGTCCGGGTCGGGGACGGTCAGCGGGTGGGACGCTGCCGGGGTCGGCGGGCGGTCGGGGCTTTCGGAGTGGGCGGGGTGGTCGGGTCGGTCGAGGGCGGTTGGCGTGGGCTCCGGGCGGCCGGTTGCCGGGGCTCCGCGGCCGTCAGCCGTCGCCGTGCCGCGGAGGGTGGCGCCGGGGACGCGGCGGTGCAGGCCACCGGCCGGTGCTCTGCCCCGCTGCGGGGGGAGCTCCGGCCTCGCGGCGGTCGGTGCGGCGTGCCGCGGGGCGGCGGAGCGTGGGGCGGCGGGCGCAGGTGCGTTCGGCTCGGCGTCCTCGGCTCCGAGGGGCCGGGCACTGGTGCTGGTGCCCTGGGTTCCGGCGCTCTGCGGTCCGGGGGGCACAGGGCGTGGGGCCGCGGGGCGCGGGCCGTCGAGCAGTCCGGCGGCGGCCAGACGGCGGATGTCCGCCGTCACGCCGAAGCCGGAGCGGCCGAGCAGCCGGGCCAGGTCCGCCGGGGTTCTTCGGCCGTCGGCGTGGTCCAGCAGTTCGCGCCGACGGCGCCCGGGCGGCCGGTGCGTAGGACGCCTGGTGCGCTCGACCGGGCGGACGGGCGCGGTGTCGAGGTGCGGCCAGGGCCAGATCCGCTCGAGGAGTCGGACTCGGCGCTCGACCTCACGGTGCAGCCGCCCCGGGTCGACCGCCGCCACCGGCCCGAGCCAGTGCCGGGCGTCCGGCTCGAACCGCCAGGTACCGCCCTCCCGGTCGGCGAGGACGAAGTAGGCGGCGTCGAACAGCGCGCCCAGGTGGCCGAGTTCGAGTTCTCCTCTGGTGAGCAGCCCGCGTTCGACCAGCACCTCGCCGACCCGCCCGCGGGGGCCGTGGAGCCGGAGGAGCTCTAGCCAGCTCTCCGAGCCGATCCGGCCGCAGCCGGTGAGCAGGTCCGCCAGCCCCGTTGCGCGCGGGGACTCGGCGGCGGTCACCTGGCCGTCGACCAGGTACAGCGTGCCGAGCGGGCCGTGCAGGGCGCCGGTGGCCCGACGGGCGGCAAGCAGGGCGACCGCTTCACCCGGGTCCCTCGGGGCGGCGGGACCGGCCGGTGCGACCGGTCCGGTGGGCACCGTCGCCTCCGTCGGGCCGAAGGCGGTGACGGAGGCGGTCACGCCCGGATCGGTCGCGGTGGGATCGGTCGCGGTGGGATCGTTCGCGGCGGGATCGTTCGCGGCGGGATCGTTGGCAGCGAGATGGTTGGCAGCGGGGCCCTTTGCCCTCAGATCGGTCGCGGTGGCGCCGGTCGCGGTGGCGCCGGTCGCGGTGGCGCCGGTCGGGGCGGGCAGGGCGGCGGAGGGCGCGGCGGTCACCTGAGCCCCCGCCGGGGGGCGGCGGTCCGGCGGGCCGGCCGGAGTGCGACGGTTCGGGCGGGTGTCACGCTCACCCCAGCACCAGTTCTTCGGCGAGCGCCTGCAGGCGGAAGCGGGCGACGGCGAGGTTCCCCTCCTCGCGGTCCAGCCACAGGTGCAGCACCAGACGGCTGTCGAAGGCGGTGTCGATGAAGCGGATCAGGTGGTAACTGCGGCCCGCGGTGACGATGATGTCCTCCAGCGGGAACTGCCGGTCCTCCGCCACGGTGAAGGTCTGACTCTCAACGGCCGCGCGCACCAGGTCGGTTGCTTCGGCTGCCGCGGTCTCGTGGTCACCGGTCGGGCTGTCGCCGAGGCTGCCGAGGGCGAGTCCGCTGCTCCAGTCGACCAGGCTCGCGGCGCGGGCGCCGGCGATCGCCATCGCTCCGGAGAGGCATTCGTCGATACCCGGCACACCGGCTCCTTCGCGGTTTCTGGGGTGGCCGGGCGCTACGCGGTTCCGGCCGGGTCGCCACCAGCAGTGGCAGGTTCGACACGGAAGGCTACTGCCGGTTTCGGTATGACGAACATTCCAATGGCATATTCACATCAGTCGCGGCGAGTTCCGGCCAAGGTCTGAGGTGATGTCAGGCCTGCCCAGCAGGCAAAGCCTCTGGCTGATCGGCTGCGGCGTGGCGGCGTCGGTGGGCCACCTGGTACGGGACCTTGGCCGATATCGCGCTGGACCCCAGGGTTTCGGAGCAGAACGTGCGATAAGAGGACGCCCGGACGCGCCGGGCCGCCGCCGGTTCGAAGCGTGGCGGTCGAGATCGCGACCGACACGGCGAAGGGGCCCGTTCCGCTGGACGGAACGGGCCCCTTCGGGTGGAGCGCCAGGCCCGGTTTGCACGGACTCTTCCTACTGAAAGTAGGACGTGCTCTGGTAGCACCACTGACGCCTGCTCGAGAGTTCGCCTCTTTGGAAGATCACTTCCTCTCGACGGGAAGAACACTAGCAGCTCATCACGCCTGGTCAGAAATCGCCTCCGCCCGAACCGGGGACGCCGCGGTGGCCCGGCTCAGACCTGACCGACGGCCTCGGCGAGCAGCCGGTAGGAGTCGAGCAGCGCGCTGCGGTCGTAGGTGCTCGTCACCACCAGGAACTCGTCCGCTCCGCTGCGGTCCACCAAGTCGGCGAGCTCAGCGGCGGCCCGCTCCGGGGTGCCCGCGATGTGCCCCTTCAGTGACTGCTCGAAAGCGGCCCGCTCTCGCGCGCTCATCGCCCGCGCCCGGATCTCGGCAGCCGGGGCCAGCGGTGGGAACTCCCCGTGGGTGCGGGAGTACGCACCGGCCCAGGCCTCCGGGAGGAGCAGCTCGCGGGCCCGTTCCTCGCTCTCGGCGACCGCGACGGTGCCCGAGACCACCACGTACGGCTCGGCGGACTGGGCGGACGGGCGGAACCGGGCGCGGTAGCGGTCGATCGCCGTCAGCATCCGGTCCTCCCCCCGCGCGGCGGCGATGACCAGCGGCAGCCCGGCCTCGGCCGCCAGGTCGGCGCCCGCGCCGGTCGCCAGGACGAAGGCCGGGACGTGGAGGCCCTCCGCCGGGCGGGCGTGGACGTCGCGGTGCACCTGCTGAGAGCCGTCGAAGTAGCCGAGCAGCTCGGCCAGCTGGGCGCCGAAGTCGTCCGCGGCGTCCTTCTCCCGTCCGAGTGCCCGCCGGACACCGTCGGTGAAGCCCACCGAGCGGCCGAGCCCCATGTCGATCCGCCCGGGGAAGAGCGCCGCCAGCACCCCGAACTGCTCCGCCACGACCATGGGCTGGTGGTTGGGCAGCATCACCCCACCGGTGCCGACCCGGATCCGGGTGGTGGCCGCAGCCACCGCCGCGGCGAGCACCGTCGGTGCCGAACCGGCCACCCCGGGCACCCCGTGGTGCTCGGAGACCCAGAACCGGTGGTACCCCAGCCGCTCGATCTCCTGGGCGAAGACCACCGTGTCCCGCAGTGCCTGCGCGGGCTCCTCGCCCTGTCTGGTCCGGGAGCGGTCGAGGACGGAGAGCCTGGTCGGGGGCGTAGCGCTGGTCACGCCCGTGGACAACGCCTGCCCGTCACACGGGCATTCCCCGCCTTGCCGAGCGGCCCTGTCGAGGCCGCCGTGCGAGCCGCCCCGGGAGCCGCCGTAGGGGCCGCCGCGCGCCGTCACCCTCCGTGCGCTCGGCTCAGGCGCCCGCCGCGGGTATTCGGCCCGGGCACCCCGCCGCGTCCTTGCGGCGGCCCCAGGGCTTGTACACCGACAGGATGACGTTGACCAGGTAGACCGCGAGGGCCACCGCCGGGACGATCACCGTGTTGTAGCGGACGAACCCCAGGTCCGCCGCCGGGATCGGACCGGTCGGGTGCGCGTCCGCCACCCGCACCGCGTCGTGCAGCCGGGCCGTGAGCGCGAACACCGAGGCCCCCAGCGCCGCGAGCGTCAGCCAGAACTTGGCACTGACCCAGTAGTACCGGAACAGCCCCCAGGACGTGCCGAGCCCCAGCGCCACCCCGCTCAGGAACGTGAGCAGGCTCAGCGGCAGGATCAGTGCGTCGCCGAGCATGCCCATCGCCCGGTAGGCCGTTCTGAGTCGGTCGGCGTCGTCGGTGGCCAGGGCCGTCACCGCCAGGGTGAGCAGGCAGAGCATCAGCGCCAGCCAGCTCACCGAGACGACGACGTGCAGGACCACCAGCCGCTTGCGCGCCCCCGGCGACAGCCGCCGGTCAGCGCGGCGGCGGTCGGAATGACGGCCGCCGAAGCGGCGCCCGGCGTCGGGGGACGGCCGGGGCGCCGCGTCGGCTCCGGTGGACGGGCCCACGGTTACCTCCTTCGAGTCCGGATCACGAGAACGCGCCCAGACTGCCCCGCCCGGCCCTCATCGGGCATCTGACGACGGAAGTAACCTCACGTACTCCCAGCCGAGTACGCGCCCGCGAGTCGCCACCGGCGGCCAACTCCCCCGGGAGTAGCCGCGGTCCCCGCCGCCGGCCGACCCCACCCGGCCCGGCTGGCGCCGCCGCCCGGCCCGTCGGCTCAGTCCGTCACCGCGAATCCGTGCGCCGTGCCCAGCCGGTGGAGCGAGTCCCGACCGGGGATCCCGTCCGCGGCCCCCGCCGCGTACCCGCAGCGACGCTGCCAGCCCGCGTACGCACTGACCGTGAGGCTGCCGTAGGAGCCGTCCACCCAGCGCTGTTCGAGCAACCCCTCGTCCGCCAGCGCCTGTTCGACGATCGCCACCTCGGCCCCGTAGGTCAGGTGCCCCTGCGCCGCCCCGGGATCGCTGCGCCCCGCCGCCACCACGTGCGCCAGCGAGACCGTCCGCGGCCCGGGCAGGTAGCCGAGCAGCCGCCGCAGCGAGGCCTCGCCCGGCACGCCGTCCGCCGCCTGCCCGCTGTAGCCGAGGCTCCGCTGGTAGTCGGCGTAGTTCTCGGTGTCCGCGTCCGTCCAGTCCGGCCCCGGCCCGGACTGGTAGTGGGCGCCGAAGCCCCGGGCGACCAGCGCGCGCCCGACCGTCGTCACCTGGTAGCCGTGGGCGCCGTAGCCGTACGCCAGGCCGTTGACGGTGGTCTGGTACCGGGCCGGGGTGGAGTTGCCCGGTGGCGCCGGTTGCTGCTGCGAGGGCGGGTCCGAGGGGGAGCCGGAGCGGCCGCTGAAGTCGGGCCAGGAGCCCGGGTCGGTGTGGTCGTTGTACGGCACGTGGGCGTGGGCGTACCAGCCGCCGCGGGTCTCCCACACCTGCTCGTCGCGGTGCGCGGAGAAGTCGGTCGGGCGGCCCATCGGCCACGCGTCGGGCACGCCCCAGGAGGAGATCCAGGCGTGGATCCGGTCCCAGCCCGCGCACGGGGTGTCGACCAGTCGCGGGTAGACGGTGCCCTGGTAGCGGCAGTACGGGAAGAACACCGCCTCGATCTGGATCACCACCTTCCCGGCCCGGTTGGTGCGGGTCGGGCTCTGGGTCGGGCTGAGCAGGCTCTTCGAGCGGGAGTCGGCCGGGAACAGCTGCGCCGCGCGGCCGCTGAACGGGTCCCAGATCAGGTGCGGGGCGTCACCGGCGCCGCCGCCGGTGAAGTAGCTGACGAGGGACTCGTAGGTGCACCAGTCCTGCGGCGCCGAAGCGGTCGCGTTGCGGTCCCAGGTGATGTGGGCGATGGCCTTCGGCGGGTACTGCTGGTCGGTCGGCGCGTGGTCGCCGAGGTCGTGGACCTCGGCGCCGGGCAGCCACAGCTCAGGCATGTGGTCTCCTCCGAACGGCGTAATGACGTCACTCGAAGGTATCGGCACGCGCGCGTCCCGGATTGACCCCGGCGGCGGAATGTGTGGTGGCGAACCGCCGAGGGCCGCCCTGGCGTTCGGATTATTGACAGTTATTCGCCACCGCGTACGACCGCCTCCCTCCAGACCGGCCTCCCGACCGACCTCTCGACCTCCCGACCGGCCTTCCCTCGGCCCGCTGCCGAGGAGGCCGCCCACGCCGCCGAGCACGTCGGGCCGGTTGCAGTTGCGTCTCCGTTCCGTACGCCGGGGTGCGGACCGGCCGCCAGGACGGAATCGTGTGGACAACGGCTCGTGCGGCGGGGGGAGTTGCCATGGGTGAGGACCGCGAGCTGGTACCGAACGTGGTGGGCGCACTGGTGCGGCTGGCCCGGGGAGCGGCCGCCGGGCCGGGACCGGCGGTCGCCGAAGTGGTACGGGCCCGGTTGCGGCTGACGCCGGAGGGGGCCCGGGCCGTGGCGGCGGTCGAGGCGAGCCCGGGTGATCCGGGGGCGCGGGACGCCCTGACCGCCGCCGTCGCGGAACTGCTGGTCGCCGACGCGGCGTTCGCGCAGTACCTGACCACCACCGACCTCGGAAGACCCGCCGATCCGAGCACCGTCCAGCTGCGGGCGAGTCCGAAAGGGGACTCCACCACCGTCCAGCTCCGGCCGGGCGCGGCGAAACCCGCCGACCCGACCACCGTCCAGCTCCGGGTCGACCCGGCGACCGCCGGCGCCCCGGCCCTCGCCGCCCGCCGCGGCAACACCGCGATCATCGTCGCGCTCGCGCTGGTCCTGATAGCGGCACTGATCGCGCTGGGCGTCAACCTCGGCTCGCGTCCGCTGCTCCGCCCCACCGGGCCCGAGATCGCGCACGCCGCGGGGACGATCCGCGACCCCGCCCGGGTGCGGGGCGTGCTGCCGGACGCGGCGGCCATGCCGGGAGGCTGGCAGGTGGAGAGCGGGCCGCGGTCCGGAGCCGGTTCCGGGGACGGCGTGCCCTGCCTGCTCCCGGACGCCTGCGACCAGCAACTCGCCTACGCCACCGTGACCTTCCGTGCCGCGCCCGGCCAGTCCGTGCGGTTCACCGTGGTCACCTTCGCCTCCCCCGAGACGGCGGGCCGGGCCTTCGGCACGAAGCTCGGCACCGATGGCGGCGCCGGCTCCGCTACCGCACTGACCATCCCGGGGATCGGCGACCAGAGCGCGGCCCGGGCCCAGGGCACGGCCGCGACGGAGGCGCTGGTCCGGGTCGGTTCGACGCTACTGCAGGTGCGCGACGAAGGCCCGGGCGCGGCCGCCGCGACGCCCGCCCTGGTGCTGTTCGCCCGACTGCTCGCCGAGCGCGCCCGGCAGGCGCAGGACGGCCGTACTCCGGACGCCGTCTTCCCCGGCGACGCGGCCTGAGGACCGCGGCAGCCCAAGGCCCGGCAGGCCAGGGCACGCAGCCGACGCTCCTGGAGCCCGACGCACTCGAGCCCAACGCCCCGCAGTCCACCGGCCGCGGGGCGTTCTGTTCGCCGCCCGCTGCCGGCCCTCCACCGCACCGCGCCGTCATCCCAGTCCGCCCCGGTCGGCCGAATGCGTGTATCGCTCTCTTGACTGGCGTCACGAGCGCGCCATACTGGCTCTACTCCCGCCGCACGATGAGGTGCCCGCCCATGGAGCTCTCCCCCTCGGCACATGTGGACACGTTCTGTCGCGACCATCTCCCACCCTTCGACCAGTGGCCCGAACTCCTCTTGGACTTCCCGGAGTTGGCCTACCCCGACCGCCTGAACTGCGCCGCCGTCCTGCTCGACGACCCGATCGCCCGCTACGGCCCGGATCGACGCTGCCTGCTCACCCCCACCGACCGGTGGAGCTACGGCGAGTTGCGCGACCACGCCGACCGCGTCGCCCGGCTGCTGACCGAGGAGCTCGACCTCGTCCCCGGCAACCGCGTCCTGCTGCGCGGCCCCAACACCCCCTGGCTGGCAGCCTGTTGGCTCGGCGTCCTGAAGGCCGGCGGAGTGGTCGTCACCACCATGCCGCTGCTGCGCGCCGCCGAGCTCAGCGAGCTGATCCGAATCGCCCGGCCCACCGTCGCCCTGTGTGACCACCGCTTCCTCGCCGAGCTCCACCAGGCGAACGGCACCGGCCTCCCCGACCTCCACCTCCCTAACCTCCCCGGCCTCCCCCACCTCCCCGTGCTCCCCTTCGGCGGCCCCTCCCCCGAGGACCTCACCGCCCGCTGTGCCGCCCGGCCGCCCGGCTTCACGGCCGTGCCGACCGCCGCCGACGACGTCGCACTGATCGCCTTCACCTCCGGCACCACCGGCCGTCCGAAGGCGACCTTGCACTTCCACCGCGACGTGCTGGCGAACGCCGACACCTTCTCCCGCCACCTGCTCCGCCCCACGCCCGAGGACCTGTTCGCCGGCACCCCGCCGCTCGGCTTCACCTTCGGCCTCGGCGGCCTGTTGGTCTTCCCGCTCCGCGCCGGCGCCGCCAGCCTGCTGCTGGAACAGGCCACGCCCGAGCAGTTGGCCGAGCAGGTGGCCCGCCACGGCGTGAGCGTGCTGTTCACCGCGCCGACCGCCTACCGGACGATCCTGGCCGCCGGGCTGGCCGACCGGCTGTCGGGGGTCCGCCGCTGCGTCTCGGCCGGCGAGCCGCTGCCCGCCGCCGTCTGGGAGGCCTTCCACGCGGCCACCGGGCACCGGCTGATCGACGGCCTCGGCGCGACCGAACTGCTGCACGTGTTCATCTCGGCCGCCGACCAGGACATCCGCCCCGGCTCCACCGGCCGTCCGGTACCCGGCTACCGGGCGGCGATACTGGACGAGCACGGCGAGCCGGTGCCGGACGGCCGGCCCGGCCTGCTCGCCGTCAAGGGCCCGACCGGCTGCCGCTACCTGGACGACGAGCGTCAGCGCCGCTACGTCCGCAACGGCTGGAACCTCACCGGTGACACCTACATCCGCGACGAGGACGGTTACTTCTGGTACCAGGCGCGCAACGACGACATGATCGTCTCGGCCGGCTACAACATCGCCGGGCCCGAGGTCGAGCAGGCGCTCGCCGGCCATCCCTCAGTGGCCGACAGCGCCGTGGTCGGCGCGCCGGACGAGCGGCGCGGCACGGTCGTCAAGGCGTACGTGGTGCTGCGCGATGGCGTGTCCGCCGGGCCCGAGACGGTCAAGGAGCTCCAGGAGCACGTCAAGCGCACCATCGCGCCCTACAAGTACCCGCGCGCCGTCGAATTCGTCACCGAACTGCCGCGCACCGCCACCGGCAAGCTGCTGCGTGCCGAACTCCGCAGGAGGGCCGCCGTGAACCCCGCCAGCGTCACCATAGAGCGCCGGGTCGAGTGGTCCGACACCGACGCCGCCGGGCACTACCACTTCTCCGCCGTGCAGCGCTGGGCCGAGGCCGCCGAGGCGGCACTGCTGCGCCGGCTCGGCCTGGCCGAGCTGTTCGGCCGGATCCCCAGGGTGCACTTCGAGGCGGACTACCGCGAACGGCTCTGGTTCGGAGACGTCGTCCGCACCGACCTGCGGGTGGTCCGGGTCGGCGGCTCCTCGCTGCACTACGCCTTCGAGGTGCACGGCCCGCACGGGCTGGCCGCCAGCGGCCGGATGTCGGTGGTGCACGCCTCCCCGCACACCGAGGGCGCCGAGCCCTGGCCCGCACCGGTGCGCCGGGCCCTGAGCGAGGCCGGTCCGCAGCAGGCGGAGGTGCCGGCATGACGGCGGCGGTCCGCCGGATCGCGGTGATCGGAGCGGGCCCGGGCGGGCTCTACTTCGCCGCGCTGGCCAAGCAGTTGGCGCCGCACCGGGAGATCACCGTGTTCGAGCGGGACGCCCGGGAGGAGGAGTTCGGCTTCGGCGTGGTGTTCTCCGACGAGACGCTGGACGGCATCGCCCGGGCCGACCCGCAGGTCTTCGCAGCGATCAGCGCCGAGTTCGCCCGCTGGAGCGACATCGACGTCCGCTACGCCGGTCAGGTCCGCACCAGCGGCGGCCACGGTTTCGCCGCCCTGGACCGCAACCGGCTGCGCGCCATCCTCCAACAGCGCTGCGCGGAGCTGGCGGTGGACGTGCGCTACCGCACGCCCGCCCCGCCGGTCGCCCGGCTCGCCGCCGAGTACGACCTGGTGGTGGCCGCCGACGGAATCCACTCGGCCACCCGGGCGACCTACCCGGACTCCTTCCGCACCGAATCGGACGAGCGGGACTGCCGCTACATCTGGCTCGCCACCGATCGGGTCTTCGAGGCGTTCACCTTCATCGTCGAGGAGTTCGACTTCGGTGTCCTCCAGGTGCACGCCTACCCGTACAGCGCGAGCCGCTCCACCTTCATCGTGGAAGCCGCCGAGGACGCCTGGCGCCGTGCGGGTTTCGAGGCCCTGGCCCAGCGGGAGTTGCCGCGCCGTGAGAGCGACACGGCCAGCGTCCAGCGCTGCGCGGAGCTGTTCGCCGGGCACCTGGACGGCCACCGGCTGATCCCCAACTCCTCCCGCTGGATCCGCTTCACCACCGTCCGCAACGCCAGTTGGCGCCACCGCAACGTGGTGCTGCTCGGTGACGCCGCACACTCCGCGCACTTCTCGATCGGCTCGGGCACCAAGCTGGCCCTGGAGGACGCCCTCGCCCTGGCCGCCACCCTGAACGAACAGCCCACCCTGGACACCGCCTTGGCCGCCTACGAGGCCGAGCGGCGGCCCGTGGTGGAGTCCACCCAGCGGGCGGCGCAGGCCAGCCTGGAGTGGTTCGAGACGATCGGCCGCCGCACCGGTCAGGGCATCGACCAGTTCGCCTTCAACCTGCTCACCCGCAGCCGCCGCGTCACCTACGGCAATCTGCGCGCCCGCGACCGCGCCTTCACCGACGCGGTGAACGCCGCCGTCGGCGGTTCGCCCGGGGTGCCGCCGATGTTCCGGCCGCTGAAGCTCTCCGCCCTGGAACTGCGCAACCGGATCGTGGTGCCCCCGCTCGCCACCTTCACCTCCCCCGACGCGCTGCCCAGCGCCTTCGACCGGGCCCAGCTCACCGCGCACGCGCTCGGCGGTGCCGGGCTGGTGATCGCCGGGATGACGGCCGTCAGCCCCGAGGGCCGGGCCACCGACCGCTGCCCCGGGCTGTGGAGCGACCACCAGGAGGCGGCCTGGGCCGAACTCCGCGCCGCCGTACGCGCGGTGAGCGACGCCCCGGTCGGCATCCAGCTCACCCACGCCGGCCGCCGGGGCGCGACGACCGTCCCCGGCCCGGACGGCATCGGCCGTCCGCTCGCCGAGGGCTGGCCGCTGCTCGCCGCCTCCCCGCTGCCCTGGGACACCCACAGCCCGACCCCGCACGAGGCCAACGACATCCAACTGGCGGCCGTCACCGCCGACTTCGCCGCCTCCGCCGAGCACGCCGCGCGCGCCGGCTTCGACGTCCTGGAGCTGCAGTTCGGCCACGGGCACCTGCTCTCCTCCTTCCTCTCCCCACTCACCAACCACCGCACCGACCACTACGGCGGCCCGCTCGCCCACCGGCTGCGGCTGCCGCTGGAGGTGCTGGCCGCCGTCCGCGCCGTCTGGCCCGCCGGCCGGCCACTGCTGGTGCGGATCTCGGCCGCCGACTGGGCCCCCGGCGGCACCACCGAAGCGGAGGCGGTGGCGATCTGCCGCGCGCTGGCCGACGCCGGGGCGGACGCGCTGGACGTGTCCACCGGCGAGGTCGTGTCCCACCAGCGACCGCCGTACGGGCGCGGCTACCAGACGCCGTTCGCCGAACTGATCCGCGCCGCCACCGGCGTCCCCACCATGGCGGTCGGCGCGATCTCCGGACCCGACGACGCCGACTCCGTCCTGCTGGCCGGTCGCGCCGATCTGGTCGCGATCGGCCGCGCCCACCTCCACGACCCGCTCTGGACCCTGCACGCCGCCGCCGACCAGGGCTACACCGGCCCGGGCGCCCGCTGGCCCGAGCCCTGGCAGGCGGGCAGCCGCAAGCCGCCGGGCCCGGGCGCCGACCGGGTCGCCCCACGGCTGCACCTGCTGCGCGAGCCTGTCCCGCCCGTCCACCGCCGCTGGCTGCCCCGGACCGAGGAGTGACCATGCCGGACCTGCCCCGCTTCACCGCCGCCGCCGTCCAGGCCGCCCCCGTCTACCTGGACCCGGCCGCCACCGTGGACAAGGCCGTCGCGCTGATCCACGAGGCCGCCGACCACGGCGCCCGGCTGGTGGTCTTCCCCGAGGTCTTCGTGCCCGGCTACCCCTACTGGAACTGGACGATGACCCCGGTGCAGGGCTCGCCCTGGTACGAGCGGCTCTACCGTGCCGCCGTGGACGTCCCCGGCCCGTACGTGGACACCCTGCGCGCCGCCGCCCGGCAGACCGGGGTGGTGCTGGTGATCGGCGTCAACGAGCGCGGCCGGCACAGCCTCGGAGTCCTCTACAACACCCTGCTGATCATCGGCGACGACGGCGAACTTTTGGGTGTTCACCGCAAGTTGGTGCCGACCTGGGCGGAGAAGCTGACCTGGACCCAGGGCGACGGCAGCTCGCTGCGGGTGCACCAGACGGCCGTCGGCCCGCTCGGCGCGCTGGCCTGCGGCGAGAACACCAACACCCTGGCCCGCTTCACCCTGCTGGCGCAGGGCGAACTGGTCCACGCCGCCGGCTACATCGCCCTGCCGGTGGCCCCGGAGGACTACGACATGGCCGAGGCGATCGCGCTGCGCGCCGCCGCCCACTGCTTCGAAGGCAAGCTGTTCACCGTGGTGTCCTGCTCCACCATCTCGCCCGAGATGGTGGAGGTGATCGCCGGCGAGGACCAGCAGGTCCGCAAGCAACTGGCCCGCCCGCGCAGCGCGCTGTCCGGCGTCTTCGGCCCGGACGGCCGGCCGGTGACCGAACCGCTGGTGGACGAGGAGGGCATCGTCTACGCCGAGATCGACCTCGGCCGCTGCATCCAGCCCAAGCAGATGCACGACATCGTCGGCCACTACAACCGCTTCGACGTGTTCCGGCTGCACGTGGACAACCGCCCGCTGCGGCCCCTGGTGCTCCCCGAGGAGGAGGCATGACCAGCGAGAACAGCCACCGCGACGACGCGAACGACGACGACCGGATCGGCCGCGCGAGGGTCGAGGACAGCCCTGAACTGCTCGCCTACTACGAGGAGTTGGCCAAGCACGAGGCCGGCGCCCTGTGGACGGTGGCCAACGAGATCGAGCCCTGGTACCCGCAGCCCCGGTCCGTCCCGGTGCTCTGGCGCTACGCCGACCTGCGCCCGCTGGTCCGCAAGGCGCTCCCGCTGGTGACGGCGGACGACGCCGGCCGCCGCGTGGTGATGCTGGTCAACCCCGGCCGCCGCGAACTCAGCGCCGCCGTCGGCCTGTTGTACACCGGCCTGCAGATCATGGGCCCCGGCGAGGCGATGACCGCACACCGCCACCAGGCCGCCGCCCTGCGCTTCGTCCACGAGGGCAGCGGCGCCTGGACCATCGTGGACGGGCAGAAGCTCAGGGTCGGCCCGCGCGACTTCGCGATCACCCCCAACAACACCTGGCACGAGCACGGCAACGAGGCCGACGACAACCCGGTCATCTGGCAGGACGGCCTGGACATCCCGCTGGTCAACACCCTCGACGCCAACTTCTACGAAGTCCACCCCGAGCTCCACCAGCGCCCCGGCCCGGTGGTGAACTCCTCGCTGCTCAGCTACGGCGGCAACCTGCTCCCGTACGGCGTCGAGAAGTGGACCAGGCCGTACTCCCCGCTGCTCGGCTGGCCCTGGGAGCCCAGCTACCACGCGCTGTGCCGACTCGCCCGCGCCACCGAGGGATCGCCCTACGACGGCGTGGTGATGGAGTACACCAACCCCGTCACCGGCGGCTCGGTGATGCCCACCATGGCCGCCCACCTGCAACTGCTGCGCCCCGGCCAGGCCACCCGCGCGCACCGGCACACCGGCTCGGTGGTCTACACGGCGGCCAAGGGGCACGGCGTCTCGGTGATCGCCGGACAGCGCTTCGCCTGGCAGCAGGGCGACATCTTCGTCGCCCCCTCCTGGGCCTGGCACGAGCACGCGAACCTCGACCAGAGCGAGGACGCCTGCCTGTTCTCCTTCAACGACTTCCCGGTGATGCACTCGCTCGGCCTCTACCGCGAGGAGGCCTACCCGGACCACGACGGACACCAGCCCACCACCGCCTCGTAACAGGAGACCGGAGCCATGCACCTGCTGACCTACTGCGCCGACGGCGACGACACCCCGCGCCTCGGCGCCCGGATCGGCACCGACCGGGTCGCCGACCTGACCGCCCTGGCCACCGCCGCCGGTGCCCAACTGCCGGGCGACCTGCTCGCGTTGATCCGGGCCGGTGGGCCCGCCCTGGCCACCGCCCGCGAGCTGCTCGCCGGAACACCGGCCACCCGGCCGCTCGCCGAGGTCTCGCTGCGCGCACCGCTGCGCCCCGGGAAGATCATCGGTGTGGGCCTCAACTACGTGGAGCACGTGGCCGAGTCACACCGCAGCCTGGACACCGAACGCGAACTCCCGGACCGCCCGGTTCTGTTCGGCAAGCCGGCCACCGCCGTCACCGGGCCCGGACAGCCGATCCTGCACAATGCGGACCTCACCAAGCAGCTCGACTGGGAGTGCGAACTCGCCGTGGTGATCGGCGAACCCGCCTTCCGGGTGGAGGAACGGGACGCCCTGCGGCACGTGTTCGGCTACAGCATCGTCAACGACGTCAGCGCCCGCGACCAGCGCCGCTCCGGGCAGTGGTTCTTCTCCAAGGGCCAGGACAGCTACGCGCCCTTCGGCCCGGTCGTGGTCACCGCCGACGAGATCCCCGATCCCCAGCGGCTCGACCTCTCGCTGCGGGTCAACGGCGAGCTGCGGCAGGACTCCAACACCCGCCACATGCTGTTCGGCATCGCCCGGCTGATCGCCGACATCTCCTCCGGCATGACCCTGGAGCCCGGGGACGTGATCGCCACCGGCTCGCCCTCGGGGGTCGGCGCCGGGATGGTCCCGCCGCAGTTCCTGCAGCCCGGTGACGTGGTCGAGGCCACCATCGAGCGGATCGGCACCCTCACCAACCCCGTGATCGACGCCCGCTGACCCCGCGATCCGCGCCCGCCGCCCGGCCCGGGCGCCCGCCGAAGGGAGTACCCGCTGATGCCGACGTTCCGGATCGGCCAGATCGTCCCGAGCTCCAACGTCACCATGGAGACCGAGGTGCCCGCCCTGCTGCGGGCCCGCGAGGCGGTCGCCCCCGAACGGTTCACCTTCCACTCCAGCCGGATGCGGATGACCAGGGTCACCCCCGAGCAACTGCGCGCCATGGACGCCGAGTCCGACCGCTGCGCCGCCGAACTCTCGGACGCCCGGGTCGACGTGATCGGCTACGCCTGCCTGGTTGCCGTGATGGCCACCGGTCCCGGCTACCACCGCGAGGCCGAGCGGCGACTGCACCGGCGCACGGTGGAGAACGGCGCGCCCGCGCCCGTGGTCACCAGCGCGGGCGCCCTGGTCGCCGGCCTGCGGACGCTCGGCGCCGCCAAGATCGCCATGGTCACCCCGTACCTGCGTCCGCTGGCCCGGACGGTGGTCGACTACCTCGCCCAGGAGGGCATCGAGGTGCTCGACCACGCCGCCCTGGAGATCGCCGACAACCTCGACGTGGCCGCCCACGACCCGGCCCGACTCCCCGCGATCGCGAAGGGTCTCGCGCACGCCGAGGCCGACGCCGTGGTGCTCTCCGCCTGCGTGCAGATGCCCTCGCTGGCGGCGGTGGCGGAGGCCGAGCAGCAGCTCGGCAAGCCGGTGGTCTCCGCCTCGATCTGCACCACCCACCAGCTGTTGCGCGCCCTCGGACTGCCCGCCGTCGCCCCCGGCGCCGGGCACCTGCTCTCCGGCGCCTACGCGTAGCGCCGTCCGGCGCGCGGCCCGCCGCGGCAAGCCCCCGAAGCCCTCGCGAAGGCCCCCGTAGGGCCCTCGACGGCGCCCGCGCAGGGCCCCGCACCCGGCAGCCGGCACCACCGCTATGATCACCCCCAGCCGTCGGGGAGGAGGGCCCAGGAATGCCGGAGACCGCACCCCGGCCCAGCTCCCTGATCCACACCGTCTACGGCGAGTACGTCCGCCGCCTCGGCGGCTGGATATCGATCGCCGACCTGATCGCGCTGATGGCCGAGCTGGACGTCGACGGCCAGGCCGTCCGCTCGGCGATCTCCCGGCTCAAGAAGGCCGGCACCCTGCTCCAGGAACGCCGCACCGGCACCGGCTACCGGCTCGCCCCCGCGATGGACCCGGTGTTCGAGGAGGGCGACCGGCGGATCTTCCACAGCCTGGAGCCCGCCGAACTCTCCGACGGCTGGGTGGTGGCGGTCTTCTCGGTGCCGGAGTCCGAACGCGCCCACCGCCATCAGCTGCGCTCCCGGCTCAGCTGGCTCGGCTTCGGCAACGCCGCCCCCGGCGTCTGGCTGGCGCCCGCCCGGTTGCTGCCGGACGCCCGCCGGCTGCTGGAGCGCCTCGGGCTGAGCGCCTACGTCCACCTCTTCCTCTCCGCCGAGTACGCCGGTTTCGCCGAACTCCGTACCGCGGTCGCGAGTTGGTGGGACCTCCCGGCGATCGAGGCGCAGTACGCCGCGTTCACCGACGCCTGGCGGCCGGTCGCCGAGGAGCTGCGCGGACGGGAGCCGACCGACCCGACCGACCCGGTCGAGGCGTTCCGGGACTACGTGCCGATGCTCACCGAGTGGCGCCGGCTGCCCTACCTCGACCCCGGCCTGCCAGAGCCGCTGCTGCCCGCCGACTGGAACGCCGTCCCGGCCCGCGCCGTGTTCACCGAGTTGCACGGACGGCTCGCCGAACCCAGCCTGCGATACGTCGAGAAGGTCACCGGGCTGTCCGAATCCCAGGAGCCGCCATGTCCGACGGAATGACCGACCACGCCCCCGCGGACCTGCTGATCCGCGCCGCCGCCGTGCACACCCTCGACCCGGGCCGCAGGCCCGACGAGCCGCCGCAGCGGGCGGTGGCCGTCACCGGCGGCCGAATCGCCGCCCTCTCCCCCGCGCCCGACGGTCTGGACGCCCTGATCGGGCCCGGCACCGAGGTGGTGGACGCCCCGGATGCGACCGTGCTGCCCGCCTTCGACGACACCCACACCCACCTGATCCTGGCGGGCCACAGCGTCCACGGCGTCCCCGTCCACCGGGCGCACGACCTCGCCGGATTCCTCGGACTGATCCGCGAGCGCGCCGCCCGGACCCCGGCCGGGGAGTGGATCCGCACCACGATCAACTGGCAGGAGGTGCTGCTGGCCGAGCAACGGATGCCCACCACCGAGGAGTTGGACGGCGCCACCGCCGACCACCCGGTGCTGGTGCGGCGCGGCGCGTACAACATGGTGCTCAACTCGGCCGCGCTGCGGCTGGCCGGGATCACCGAGGCCACCGAGGCGCCGCCCGGAGGGGTGATCGAGCGCGACGAGCGGGGCCGGCTGACCGGCCGGCTGATCAACCGGGCGACCGAGCTGGTCGAGCGGGTGCTGCCCCGCCCGACCCTGGCCGAGCGGATCGAGGGGCTGCGGGCCGCCTCCGCCGACTACGCCGCCACCGGGATCGGCACCGTGCGCGACTGCCTGGTCCCGGTCGAGGACCTCGACGTGCTGGACGCGGCCCGCGCCGAGGGCGCGCTCGCGGTGCGGGTCCGGGCGCTCGTCTCCGGCTTCACCGCCCGCACGCCGGAGCAGGTGGACGCACTGCTGGACCGGATGGACGACTGGCGGGCCGGCAGCCGGGACGACCACCGACTCCGGCTGTGGGGCGTCAAGTTCGGCATCGACGGAGGCTTCGAGGCGGGCGCGCTCGAGGAGCCGTACCAGGGGCAGCCCTGCTACCACGGCCGGCTGCTCTGGGAACCGGTGGAGCTGCTCGCGGCGGTGGACCGGGTGGTCGAGCGCGGCTGGCGGGTCGGCGTGCACGCCTGGGGCGACCGCGGGCTACGGATGCTGCTGGACGCCTTCGAGCAGGTGCTGAAGCGCCGCCCCGGCCTGCCGCCCGGCAGCCTGGTGGTGGAGCACGGCGGGCTGGCCCGGGCCGACCAGCGGGCACGAGCGATCGCGCTCGGCGTCCCGGTGACGGTGCAGCACCCGCTGCTGCACGACGGCGCGCTCACCCAGCAGCGGGCCTGGGGCGAGGAGCGCACCGCGGCGCTGTTCCCGCTGCGCGAGTGGCTGGACGAGGGGGCGCAGCTCTCGGCCGGCTCGGACTTCCCGGTCGGCCCGTACGGGGCGATGGTGTCGGTGTGGGGCATGACCACCCGCTCCACCACGGCCGGGGTGGTCGGCCCGGAGCACGCGATCGGTCGGGCCGAGGCGGTCGCGCTGCACACCGTGAACGCCGCCCGGCTGACCGGCGAGAGCGCCGAGCGGGGCTGCCTGCGACCGGGCACGCTCGCCGACCTCACGCTGTGGCCGCTGGACCCGCTGACCTGCCCGGTGGCCGCGCTGCGGGAGCTGCGGCCGGTCCGGACGGTGGTCGGCGGGCGCACCGTCCATCCGAGTTGACGGTCCGTCAGGCCTGCACAGGAGTCGACGGACCGTCAGGCAGCGATGAGTTCCCGCAGGTCGATGCCGCGGTGCAGCGCGCGCAGGTCGTCGTGCAGGGTGGACGGCGGGACGACGAGCACGCCGCACGGGGCGTGGTCGAGGCAGTAGCGGCTGACCGAGCCGCGCAGGAGCCGGCGCAGTCGTCCGCGCGGCGTAGCGTGGCGGCCGGCGCTGACCACCAGCAGGTCGCCCGGCCGGTCCGCCAGTTCGGCGAGTACCCGGCCGGGCTCACCGCGCATGACCAGCGGTCGCACCGGCACGCCGACCGGCAGGCCGCCGAAGGCCTGCTCGAGCGCCCGCTCCAGTCGGGCCTCGGCGGCGTCGCGCCAGGCGCGCAGCAGCGGCGGACAGGGCCGGGCGCGGTAGCTGCGCTCGCCGCCGACCGGGGTCCAGGCGAGCACCGGGACCAGCACGGCCCGCCGGGCCCGGGCCTCCTCGGCCGCCCGGTGCAGGGCGGTGAGGCTGTGCAGCGAGCCGCTGACTCCGACGATGACGCGCGCGACGTCCGACATGATCCTTCACTTTCCGATACCGAGACCGTTCTATGTCTGCGATTATGCTGCCACATCCACAATATTGCCTGCAAATCAAAGGCATTAACTGAATACCGCCTTGCATCAGCCAGCTGGTGACCTCGGCTGCGCCCCGCTCGACAGTCCCTCCCCCGGCCGGACCTCCTGCAACAGTCCCCAGGTGAAGTCGGCCGTCCACGCGCGCACCCGCCCGTCCGCGTCCGGCGCCCCGAGATCCAGCTGGAACCGGGTCGGCGCGCTCCCCTCACGCGGTACGGCCCCCGGGAAGGCGGCGCCCACATCACCCACCACACAGCTCCACGGCGCCAGGTCGGCCGCCGTCCGCAGAGCGGGCACCGGTGCGTCGGCCGCCCGGACCAGCCACTCGTTCAGCACCGGCGCACCGATCTCCGCCGGACCGAGCAGGACCTCGAAGCGCAACTCCGGCCAGAGCGGCAGCACCCACTGCCGCGCCACGCACGCCAGGTCCCCGATCCGGCGCGGCAGGCTCGCCTCCGCCGGCCCCAGCACGGCGGCGAACCGACCGGCGCCGCGCGGGAACCGGGGCGCGCGGACCATCGCCTGCCATCGTTTGTTGGCCTCCCGCATCGAGGCGCGGGTGGCACCGAGCCGCCGCACCGCGTCCTCGACCAGGCCGGGCTGGTAGTCGGCCATCCGACGCAGCAGAACGAGCTGGAACTCGGTGACCCCGAAACCGTTGATCGCCATACCGGCAGGCTAGGTCCTGTCCCGGGAGGAGGTTCAGGCCGCTGGGCCCCGGCCGCTCCCGGTCAGCGCGAGCGCGACCAGCTCCCGGCGGCTGCGTACGCCGAGCCGGTCGAAGACCGCCGTGAGGTGCTCCTGCACGGTGTTCGGCGAGATGCACAGCTCGGCCGAGATCTCCCGGGTCGAGCAGCCGCGCAGCACCAGGGCGGCGACCCGGGTCTGGGCCGGGCTCAGCCCGTAGGAGCCGAGCAGGAGCGAGTACCGCTGCTGCGGCGGCGTGGGCTCGACGATCACCGCCGTCTGCGGCCGGGGCGGCCCGGTGAGGCGGCTGGCCTGCACCGTCCACCAGGCGCCGAAACGATCCCGCACCCGCACCGTCGGCGGCGGAACCCGCTCGGCCGGCTCGCGGTCGAGCCGCGCCAGCCACGCGGCCACCGCGCTGACGGCCACCGGGAGCCGGGCGCCGGCGGGGAAGTCGGCCGGCTCCAGCCTGGCGAGCCAGTCCCGGGCCTCCGCGCTGGCGGAGACGAGCGCCGCGTCGGCGTCGAGCACCAGCACCCCGGGCGCGGTGGCCCGGGCGGGCGTGGAGCCGGCCAGCCCGACGGCGACCGCACGCCGCAGCCCCTCGGCCAGGTGCGGGGCGACGGTCCGCAGCACCGTGAGGTCCGTCTCGTCGAAGCCGTTGTCCGCCCGCTCGCGGTGCAGGCAGAGGAACCCCCAGCAGCTGCCGCCGGCGCGCAGCGCCACCCGGAGCTCGTCGCCGAGCCCGAGCGGCGCCATGATCTCCCGGTAGCGGGGGCTGGCCGCGAGGTCGCCCCGGGTCGCCCGGCCGAGGGTGGCCACCGGATCGGTGGACCGCGCCAGCTCGGTGAACTTGTTGACGTCCGCCCGGCCGAACTCGTTGTCCAGGAAGCGGGCGGCCGCCCCGACCAGTGGTTCGTCCGCCGCGGTCCAGGTGAACAGCAGCGAGTCGGGATCGGCGGTCGCGAAGAACACGGCGTCGGCGGGGACCAGCCGCAGCAGGCGCGGCAACACCTCCTGCCGCAGCCGGGCCGGGTCCGACCCGGCGTAGCACCGGTCGACCAGCCCGGCCGTCCGGCGCTCCACCAGCGAGGTCGCCATGGGATCGACGCTACGCGCCGGAGCCCCGGTCACACCAGGGGCAGCCCGAGCTGCCGCAACAGCCCGAGTTCGTCGAGGCGGCCCCAGCGTTCGACGATCCGCCCGTCGCGGACCCGGAAGATGTTGATCCCCGGCAGGGTGACGGTCCGGCCGGTGGGCGGCGCGCCGAGCAGCTCGCCGCGGTGGGTGCCGCTCGCGGTGAAGCGCTCGACCACCAGGTCACCCTCCCCGATGACCAGGTGCTGGTCGCTGTGCCAGTCCGGGCAGGCGGACCGGAACATCGCTCCGGCCGTCCGCATCCCCTCCCGGTCGGCGGCACTGCCGAGCGGCGGGTCGTGGTTGACGAAGTCCTCGGCGAGGTACTCGTCGACAGCCCCGAGGTCACCCTTGGTGAAGAGCGCGTCGATGAACGCGGTGACCGTGCTCTTGTTCTGCTCGTTGGTATCCATACCCACAGTCTTCGACCGGCCCGACCGGCCGAGTACCCCAGAATCCTGGGGTTCTTCGCGGATCGGCCGCCATCGTTCGAGCATGCGTTCGATTCGAGGCGTACGCTGGTCCCATGCACAGCACCGTCCACCTCCAGCCCTCGCTGTTCGACGGCGTCGACACCGGGGGCATCCGCCTCGGCCCGCTCGACGGCCTGCGGCGGCTGGTGCTCGGCCACGGTGCCTGGCTGGACGTGCTGCCCGGCTGGCTGCACGGCGCGGACGAGCTGTTCGAACAGCTGGCCGCGACCGTGCCCTGGCGGGCCGAACGGCGCGAGATGTACGAGCGCACCGTCGACGTCCCCCGGCTGCTCGCGTACTACACCGCCGACGCCGAGCCGCCGCACCCCGTCCTCGGCGAGGCCCGGACGGCACTGAGCCGGCACTACGCACCGGAACTGGGCGAGCCGTTCCGCACCCTCGGGCTCTGCTACTACCGCGACGGCCGGGACAGCGTGGCCTGGCACGGCGACCGGATCGGCCGCAGCGCCCACGAGGACACCATGGTGGCGATCCTGTCCGTCGGCGAGCCGCGCATCCTCGCGCTGCGGCCGCGGTTCGGCGGCGGCACGGTCGTCCGCCGACCGCTCGGCCACGGGGACCTCGTGGTGATGGGCGGCTCCTGCCAGCGCACCTGGGAGCACGCGATCCCGAAGACGGCCCGCCCGGTGGGCCCGCGGATCAGCATCCAGTTCCGCCCGCGCGGGGTCGGCTGAGCCCCGGCTTGCCTCCGTTCCGCCGGGCGTGGAGGCTGGCGGGTAGGGCCGTCGCACGGGCCGCACGGGCCGCACGGGCATTTCGGCCCCATGGCCGCACAGGACCGACGGCACCGGAAGGGCGGCGCGGGAGGCGGCATGCCGAAGGCCGGCAAGTACCACGAGGGCGTCCCGTGCTGGCTCGTGCTCACAACCCCGGACGTCACCCGGGCGCAGCGCTTCTACGGCGCGCTGTTCGACTGGGACTTCGTGCCGACCGGACCCGGCGAGGCGGTCGCCACCCGCCACGGCGCGCAGGTCGCGGCGATCGCCCCCTCGGCCGCCGGCGCGCCCGCGGCCTGGATCACCCACCTCGCCTGCGGCGACCTGTGCCGCAGCGCCACACTGATCCGCGCCCACGGCGGCCGGATCGCCCGGGAGCCGTACGAGGTGCCCGACCAGGGCCACGCCGCCCTCGCCGTCGACCCGCTCGGCGTGCCCTTCGGCCTCTGGCAGGGCGACGCCGTCGAGGGCTCCGGACTGGTCAACGAGCCCGGCACGCTCACCTGGAACGAGCACCTCTCCCCCGACCCGGACGCCGCCCGCGCCTTCTACCGGCGGGTCTTCGGCTACGGCTACGACCGCCCGCGCGCGGGGCACACCCTCGCCCGGGTCGACGGCCTGCCCGCGTGCGGCATCGGCCCCGCGGACGGGCAGCAGGCCGCCTCCTGGCGCACCCACTTCGCCACCGCCGACGCCGACCACGCCGCCGACCGGCTCCGGACCCTCGGCGGCAGCGTCCTCCGCGGCCCCGAGCCCACGCCCTTCGGCCGTTCCGCGCTGGTCCGGGACGACGCCGACGCGGAGTTCGTCCTGATCGCCCTACCGGCCGACGGGGCCGGAGACGCCGCCTGAGCCCGCCGCGCCCCGGCCGGCGGGGTCAGTTCCTTGACCGCGCCCGCCGGTCCCGACACCGGCCTGCGCTGCACCGCCACGAAGAAGACCAGCACCGGCACCGTCATCGGCGTGGACGCCGCCATGATCCCGCCCCAGTCGTTCGCGTCCGGGATCGTCGCCCAGGTCGGGCTGCGGATCTCCCGCGAACTGGGCTCCGACCGCCAGCCGTCCGGAGGCCGCCGGGAACCCCGGTCGGGAACGCGGAAGGGGCCCGGCACCTGGGAAAGGCACCGGACCCCGTCCGACGATGGAGCGCCAGGCCCGGATCGCACGGACTCTTCCTACTGAAAGTAGGACGTGCTCTGGTAGCACCGCTGACGCCTGACGAGAGATCATCTCCCTCGCGACAGGAAGTACAGTACCAGTTCCGTGATCAAGCACCGAATCGGAGGCGGACCCGGCATGACGAGCGTTCAACCTGAGGTCGTTCCGTACGCGGACGGGCGGCTGCTGGACATCCACCGTCCCACTGCGGACGGCGGCGAGCCCGCCCCGGTCGTGTTGCTCTGGCACGGCTCGGGCCCCGACGAGCGCGACATCATGGCGACGCTCGCCCGGGAGGCCGCCGGACTCGGCCTGCTGGTGCTCGTCCCGGACTGGCGCTCCGACCGCGCGGACGGCGGCCGCGCCGAACTGCTCGCCTCGCTCGCCTTCGCCCGCCGCAACGCCGTTGCGTACGGCGGGGACCCGGAACGCTTCGTGCTGGCCGGCTGGTCGCTCGGCGGCCGGGAGGCGATCGCCGTGGCCACCCACCCCGACACCCCCGCCGAGCTGCGCCCCACCGCCGCCGTCGGCATCGCCTCCGCTTACGGCCGCCCGGCCGCCACCACCGGGGACTGCCCGCTCGACCTGCTCAGCGCGGCCCCCTCGCCGGTCCCGATCCGGCTGGTGCTCGGCACGGCGGACAAGCTGGTGCCCGCCGCGCTCACCCGCCAACTGAACGCTGCTCTGACGAAGCAGAGGTCGGCGGTCGAGTTGCTCGAACTCCCCACCGACCACGCGGGCGTGATCATGACGGTCTACGACCCCCGGGCCCAGCGCTGCGTGCCGGCCACCGATCCCGGCACGTTGGAGGCGGGCCGCCGGACCGCCGCCGCCCTCGCCCGGGCCGCCGGACTCCGGTAGCCGCCGCCAGTCGGGTCTCAGGCTCCGGGCGTCAACTTCCCGACACCAACTCCCTAAGCCCGTACCCGCGTTCCAGCGCTTCGAGGTCGCGGTGGAGCGGCGGGCGCGGCACCGTCAGCACCGGGCAGGCGGCGTGCCGCACGCAGTAGGCGGCGACCGACGGCCTGAACGCCCTGGACAGACGGCCGCGTTCACGCCCGGCGCCGAGCACCAGCACGTCACCGGGCCGGTCGGCGCAGTGCACTAGGGTGTGGCCGGTCTCCCCGCGCACGGCCTGGCCGCGCAGCCGGACGCCGACGGGGCGACCGGCGAAGGCCTCGTCGAGCGCCTGCCGCAGCCGGGCGACGGCCGCGGCGCGGCCCGCGTCGAGCGTCGGCGGGCAGACCGAGCGGTGGAATCCGAGCTCGTCGCCGGGCGGGGTCCAGCACAGCACCGCGAGGACCTCGGCGTCCCGACGCCGGGCCTCGGCGACCGCGTGGTGGAGGGCGGCGAGGCTGCCGAGCGAGCCGCTGACGCCGACCACGATTCGCCCCTCGTCCGCGTCCGTTTCCGCCATGCCGCTCAACCGCCTCTCGTCCTCGCCGACTGGTAGCGCACCAACTGGTGTCGCACCGGCTCGTATCGCACCAACTGATCGCGCACCGACTGGTGTCGCGCCGCCGCGCCGACTCCGGCCCGTGCCACCCAGCAAAGCGGCCCGCACCCTTCACGGACCGGGCGGTTGACACCGCTCTGACGCCGAGCCGGGCGTTCCGTACGCCTCCCTGATACCCCGCCTGCGGCCGCTCAGGCCTCGGGCGCTTCCGCCTCCCACAGGTCGGCGAACATCCGGTCCAGGTGCTCCTCGCCGATCGGCGGGACGGGCAGCGGGTGGGTGGCCTGCGCCCGGAAGCCGTCCAGCAGCAGGGCGAGGTAGCGGCGCCAGAGGTCGGGGCGCAGCGCGGTGGTGGCGGGCAGGGCGCGGCAGAGCGGGCCGAGCAGGAAGAGCAGGTCCATGGTGACCACGTCGCGCCGCATGGTGCCCTGCTGCTGGGCGCGGGCGATCAGGGCGCCGACGGCGGCGGCGTGCCCGCGGCTGATCTCCATCATCCCGGGGATCGCCGGGATGGCCTGGGTGACCAGCTCGTTGATGCCCCGGTCGGCGGCGACGAGTTCGAAGATCCGCCCGAAGTAGCGCTCCAGGCCGGTCCAGGCGTCGTCGGCGGCCAGGGCTTCCTGCCCCGCGGCGGCCAGGGCGGCGCCCGCGTCCGCGAAGACCTCGGCGATCAGCGCCTCGCGGGTCGGGAAGTGCCGGTAGAGGGTGGCGTTGCCGACGCCGGCCTCCTTGGCGATCTGGTCCAGGGGCACGTCGAGGCCGTGCCGGGAGAACATCTCGCGGGCGGCGGCGAGCAGTTGGTCGCGGTTGCGCTGCGCGTCGCGCCGGAGCCGTCCCGGGGGGTTCGCGCTGCTCGGTGCCATGCCCCGACCCTAGCAACCGCGCGACGGGCCCGGTGTTCAGCGGCTCGATCCCGTACCGACCGGCCGCTATCCGGCCGCTACCCGTCGGGTGACCGGGGCGGGCCCGGTGCGCTCCAAGCCCCGGCGGGAAGGTCCGCCGGGGCTTCGGGCGCGCCGG
The DNA here is from genome assembly GCF_055569215.1 of Kitasatospora sp. NPDC029312. NCBI lineage: Bacteria > Bacillati > Actinomycetota > Actinomycetes > Kitasatosporales > Streptomycetaceae > Kitasatospora > Kitasatospora sp. NPDC029312. The sequence goes on from NZ_JBVHXY010000020.1 coordinate 54,319, forward strand.
GAGGCGTCAGCAGGTCTGGTCGATCAGGGAGAACGTGGCGTAGTGGTCGCCGGTGTAGTAGTCCTCCTGGTCCTGCCGGCCGGTGATGATCCGGCGGGTGCCGCGGGTCGGGGCGCCCGGGGTGATGACGGTGTACTCGTGGTAGTACCCGTAGGACTCGGGGGGCAGGACGCCCTCTCTGTTCTGGAACACCACGCCGTCCTGCGAGTAGGGGAACGGCCCGTCGCTGGCGATCAGGTCGAGGGTGTCGGTGGCCTCCGGCGGGAGGGCCGACAGGCACACCGTGCCGCTCACGTCGGCGTGCGCGTCGGTGGCGACGGCGACGGGGGCGAGGGTCATCATGGCGACGGCGGTGATGGCGGCAGCGCGGGTCTTCCACGCGCGTAGAGTGCGGGTCATGTCCACCAGTCTGGCGAGCCACGGTCAACCACGGAAGCCCTGACTCAAGCTTTAACCAGCGGGTAACTCCCCTGTCCTGTCAGCGACTTCACCCGTACGCCGATCCCCGGGCCGCCCGCCCGAAGCCGTCCACGAACCGCCCGTACCGCCCTTGGGTCGACGGCCGTCGAAACCACCGGGAGCGCCGCTGTCGGCCTGCTCACACCTTCACAGCCCTCCCACAACGCGCCACCCGCGCCGCATAGAGTGGCGCACCGTGCTGGGCCGCGACGATCACTGACGGGGTGGACATTGGGTACGGGAGCGCGCACTTCGCCGACGGCGCACCAGTTGGTCGGACTGCTGGTCGACGCGGGCAGCTTCCAGAGCTGGGACGAACCACCGCCCGGACCGCCCGCCGACCCGGGTTACCGCGCCTCGCTCGACCGAGCCCGGGGGCGCACCGGTCTGGACGAGGCCGTGCTCACCGGCCTCGGCCTGATCGACGGACGGCCCGTCGCCCTGATCGCCTCCGAGTTCGGCTTCCTCGGCGGCTCGATCGGTGTGGCGACCGCCGAACGCATCACCCGGGCCGTCGAGCGCGCCACCGCCGAACGGCTGCCCCTGCTCGCCCTGCCGGTCTCCGGCGGCACCAGGATGCAGGAGGGTTCGGCGGCCTTCCTCTGCATGCTCCGCATCACCGCCGCCGTCCAGACCCACCGCGCGGCCGGCCTCTCCTACCTCACGTATCTGCGCAACCCCACCATGGGCGGCGTCTTCGCCTCCTGGGGCACGCTCGGCCAGCTGGTCTTCGCCGAGCCCGGCGCCCGGCTCGGCTTCCTGGGCCCGCGCGTGTACGAGGAACTGCGCGGCGTGGAACTGCCGGCGGACGTCCAACTGGCCGAGACCCTCGCCGGGCGCGGGCTGGTGGACGCCGTGGTGCCGCCGCAGGACCTGCGCGAACTGCTCCGCCGCACCCTCGCCGTCCTCGGCACGACCCCTTCTTCCCCCTCTTATAGGGACGCTCACTCCTATAGGGCCGCTCACGAGAAGGCCGATGAGGCTGGCGAGTCCCATGAAACCGATGAGCCCGACGGCCGGGGTGCGGCCGGCGAACCCGCCGAGCACCCCGACGCCTGGGACTCCGTCCGCCGCACCCGCCGCCCCGACCGGCCCGGCACCCGCGAGCTGCTGCGCCGCACCGCCGAGGAACTGGTCCTGCTGGACGCGCCCGGCGGCCGCGGCGGCGCGCTGGTCCGGGCACTCGCCGTGCTCGGTGGCCGCCCCGTCCTGGTCGTCGGCCAGCAGCGGCAGAGCCCCGGGCACGAGCGCCCCTTCACCGCCGCCGACCTGCGGGCCGTCCGCCGCACCGCCCGGCTCGCCGAACAGCTGGGGCTGCCGCTCGTCACCGTCGTGGACACCGCCGGGGCCGAGCTCTCCGTCCAGGCCGAGCTGGACGGGATCGCGGTGGAGATCGCCCACTGCCTGACCACCCTGCTCGCGCTGCGCACGCCCGTCCTCGCGGTCCTGCTCGGCCAGGGTTCCGGCGGTGGCGCGCTGGCGCTGCTCCCGGCCGACCGGGTGCTGGCCGCCGGGCATGCCTGGCTGGCGCCGCTGCCGCCGGAGGGCGCCTCGGCCATCGTCCACCGGGACGGGGAGCACGCGGCCGAGCTGGCCCGGGCCCAGGGCATCGGCGCTCGGCACCTGGCGGAGGTCGGGCTGGTGGACGAGGTCGTCCCGGAGCTGCCGGACGCCGCCGAGGAACCCGCGGCCTTCTGCGCCCGGATGGGAGTCGCCATCGGTGCCGCACTCGACACCCTGGCGATCGCCGGCGAAGCGGAACGCCTCGCCGCCCGGGCCGCCAGGCACCGCCGACTCGGCGACGTTCGGTGAACGGGCGCCTCCGCCGTGCGACGGATCCGTGTGGCGCCGGGCACAGATCGTCTGCACGCAAAGTGCTGTCACCGGATCGCCGGGTGACGACCGCCCCTGCCAAACGGTGAGTGCGCTCACAGGTGAAACAAGGCTACGAGGGTGAGTAGTAGAAACACGCTGCGCGTCCACCGACAACCGTCCGCGACGCCCTCCGGCGGGCGTTCTCCCAGCTCAGCGGCGTTTTTCCGCCGCCCGGACGTCGACCCTTCGAATCCACGGAGTGCGCGCCGGCTACGACGGTGCGTCGTAATGAGGGGGTCTTGGCGGGGGCCGATGCCGTCTGGCAACAATTGCTCTCGTCGCCAGCCGCACCGGCTCCTGTCCCGCCGGTGAACGGCTTACCGCCGAGTCGCGCCCCGCAACCGCAACGGCCCCTGTCCGGCCCGTGGTCCTGGGCGGGGCACGACCCGGCCCAACCTGATTGAGGTCTTGTTCTTCATGCCCGCTTTCAAGCTCCGTATGCGTACTTCCGCCGCGATTCTCGCCGGCGCCGCCGGTCTGACCGCCCTGGGCGCCGGTGTGCTGCCCGCCACCGCGAACGCCGCCACCCCCCAGACCATCGCCGCCCAGATCGTCCCGGCGAACCAGCTGGCCTCCTTCAGCCAGATCATCTCGCACGAGTCCGGCTGGAACGTGACCGCGACCAACCCCGGCTCGGGCGCCTACGGCCTGGGCCAGGCGCTGCCGGGCTCCAAGATGGCCTCCGCCGGCGCGGACTGGAAGACCAACCCGAAGACCCAGATCAAGTGGGCGCTGGACTACATGAACTCCCGCTACGGCAGCCCGAACGCCGCCTGGACCTTCTGGCAGAACCACCACTGGTACTAAGCCGACCGACCACCGGCGTACCGACTTCCCCCCGTCTCCTGACCACTCCCCCCTCACCCCGGGGGTCGGACAGGGACCGCTGGGGTGACCCGAGAGGGCCCGGGCCCGCGCGATCCGCGCGGCCCCGGGCCCTCTCGTGGCTCCCCCGGCACCGCTTCCCCATTCCCCTGGCCCGCCGGCACCCGGCTCCCGGCTCCCAGCACCCAGGTCCCCCGCTCACGGCTCCCGGTTCACAGCTCTCCGGCTCGCAGGCTCCCGGCTCACGGCTCACAGTTCCCGGGTTCACCGCAACGCGGTTCACAGCTCCCCGGTGATCCCCAGCAGCTCCCGCATCCGCGCGTACTTGGCGGTCAGGCGCTCGGCGGTCGCCCGGTCCAGCGCGGCCAGCCGGGCGGGATCCGAGTTGTGCGCCAGATCGGCCCGCTTGACCAGCAGCGCGCCGGGGGTGCCCAGGATGCGCGCGGTGTACTCCTCCATCGCCTCGTCCGGGCGGCGGGTGAGCGCGTCCACGATCGCCCTGGTCGCCTCCGGCAGCGCTGCCGCCGCCAGCCACTCCCGACTCAGCCGGTCGTCCTCGACGGTGTCGTGCAGCCAGCCGGCGGCGATCTGCTCCTCGCTCCCGCCGCGGGCGGCCGTCCCGGCGGCGACTGCCGCGATGTGCTCGCTGTACGGGCGCCCGTTCTTGTCCTTCTGCCCGTGGTGGGCGCGACGTGCCACGGCTTCCACCTCGGACAGGCTCAGGTACTGGTGCTCCATCAGCTCATCGTAGGCCCGTGATCGCCGGGCAGACGGCTGCTGGTTTACTGCCCCGGGGCTCCACGGCGCCCAGGGTCACCGCCCGGGTGCGCTGACGCCCTCGGCGGGCGACCCCCGCCGGACCCGGCGGACCCGTCCGAGCGATCCGAGGAACCATGCCATCCCTGCACCCCTTGCTGTCCGGCTTCGCCCCGATCTGGGTCCTCACCGGAGTCGGCTACCTCGTCGGCCGCAGCGGACTGCTCGGACCGCAGGCGGAGGTGGTGCTGAACCGTTTCGTCTTCCACGTCGCGATGCCGGCCGCACTCTTCCTGATGATCGCCCGCACCCCGCTGGACCGTTTCGCCAACCCCTCGATGCTCGCCTTCGCGGCCGGCACCGCCGTCGCCACCGGCCTCGGACTGTTCGCCGGCCGCCTGCTCTTCCACCGCAAGCCCGGCGAACTCGCCATCGGCGCGATGGCCTCCGGCTACGTCAACTCCGCCAACCTCGGCATACCCGTGGCCGTGCAGGTCCTCGGCGACGCCTCCTTCGTCGCGCCGGTGGTGCTGTTCCAGATCCTTCTGGTCACCCCGCCCGTCCTCGCCGTCCTCGACAGCGGCGCGGCCGGGCGCCGGGCACTGCTCACCCTCCCGCTGCGCAACCCGATCCTGCTCGCGGCCGCACTCGGCGCCCTCGCCTCGGTGACCGGACTGCACCTGCCCGCCGAGCTCAACCGCTCCTGCGAACTGCTCGGCGGCGCGGGCGTCCCGACCGCGCTGATCGCCCTCGGCATGTCGCTGCACAACCGCCCGCCGGCCGACGGCCGTTCACGCCGCACCGAGGTGGGGCTGACCGTCGCGGTCAAGACGCTGGTCCAGCCGCTCGCCGCCCTCGTCGTCGCGGGCCCGCTGCTCCACCTGCCGTCGCACCAACTGCTCACCGTGGTGCTCTTCTCGGCGCTGCCGACGGCGCAGAACGTCTACACCTACGCCCGCGAGTACGGGCGGGGCGCCGACCTCGCCCGGAACACGGTGCTCTGGTCGACGCTGGCCTCGATGCTCACCCTCTCCGTGATCAGCTGGGGCCTCGGCTCCGCGTAACCTCGCCCAGCCCGGCGGCCGTCACCCCTCCGCTCGGGCGGCGGCCACCACGGCCGTCATCGCCTCCAGGAAGCGGCGCGCCGTCGCCAGGTCCGCCGGCCCGAACCGGCCCATCGCCGCGACCAGGTCCCCGATCAGCCCGCCGAAGAAGCCCTCCCCCAGCTCCATCGCCCGGTCCTCCACCACCAGCCGGACCTTCCGCCGGTCCCGCGGGTCGCGCTCGCGGCGGATCAGGCCGAGCCGCTCCAGCCGGTCCACCAGGCCGGTGGTCCCCGCCGAGTTCAGCCCCAGCGCCTCCCCGAGCCGGCCGGGGGTGACCACCTCCCCCGCGCGGGCGGCGTCCAGCAGGTGGATCAACGCCCGCAGATCGGTCGGATGCAGTCCGTTGCGAGCCGCGAACTCGGCCCCGAACAGATCCAGCTCGACCGTCAGACCCCGCAGCAGGTGCACCAGCTGCATCGGCTCCTCAACCTCGGACACCCTCTCGTCCTTCCTCGGGCACGCCCATGCCACTATTCTCTCGCTCAGCGAGATACTTGCTCAACAAGGGATCCGATTCGTGATCCCGGTCGCCGATCACACCACACCGCGGAGGCCCACCATGTCGGCCCGCACCACCCGCCGCTCCCGTACCGTCGCCGCCCACTTCCTCGCGGCCTACGACGCACTGCTCGCCCGCTGGCCCGTCCCGGTCGAACCGCTCACCGTCCACACCGCCCACGGCACCACCCGGATCAACGCCTGCGGCCCCGCCGGCGGACGCCCCCTCGTCCTCCTCCACGGCGGCGGCGCCACCTCCACCATGTGGTCCGCCAACGCCGGCGCCTGGGCCGAGGCCGGCCACCGCGTCCTCGCCGTCGACCTCATCGGCGACCCTGGCCGCAGCGTCCACGACGGCGCGCCACTCGGCGACCTCCCCGGCCTGCTCGGCTGGCTGGACGCCGTGCTCGACCGACTCGGCGTCGCCGAAGCCGACTTCTGCGCCCACTCCTACGGCGCCTGGATCGCCCTCGAATACACGCTGCACACCCCCGCCCGAGTCGGTCGCCTCGCCCTCCTCGACCCCACCCAGAGCTTCACCGGCCTCCGCCCCGGCTACCTGCTACGCGTCCTCCCCCTCTTCTTCCCCCGCCGCACCCCGGCCCGCGCCCGCTCCTACCTCGACTGGGAGTCCGGCGGCGGCCACGGCCTCGACCCCGCCTGGCGCGAGCTGTACGCCCTCGGCTACGCCGACTTCCCCGCCTCCCCCGTCATCACCGGCCCCCGCCCCACCGACGCCCGCCTGCGCACCCTGACCACCCCACTGCTCGCCCTCTACGCCGCCGACTCCCGCACCCACGACCCCCACCAGGCCGCCGAGGCCACCCGCCGCGCCGTACCCCACGCGACCGTCGCCGTCCTCCCCCACACCTCCCACCACACCCTCCCCACAGCCGGCGCCCCGGAGGTCAACCACCACGTGCTCACCTTCCTCCGCACCGGCGCTTAGCCACCCGTGATCCCGACCGGGGCGCGTCGAGCGGCGATCTCCCCGCAGCCGTCCCGCATCGCTTGCCGAGCCCCGCGCCAAAAGTCGACCCCGCCGACTTGCCACGCGTCGCGACCTGCGCGGCCCTCCCCCACCCCGATGCGCAGACCGCCGCCACCTCGACCTGGCCATCAGCGGCGAAGGCGCCCGCCGCACCACCCGGCCGGTCAACACTGCACGACCAGGCAAGGACTCGTCCGGTGCCTCGGGACGACCGGCTGCGAGCCGTCGCCCGGACACTGTCCGAGGATCCGGCGGACAACGCCACCCTGGCCGAACTCGGAAGAACGGTCGGGGCCAGCACCCGCACCCTCAGCCGACTGTTCCGCAGCGAACTCGGCATGACCTTCTACGAGTGGCGCACCCAGCTGCGCGTCCACCACGCACTCGTGCTCCTGGCCGACGGCCACGACACCACGCGGACCGCCTACGCCTGCGGATGCGCCAACCCCAGCGGCTTCATCGCAGCGTTCACCGGCATCATCGGAACGACACCGGGCCGCTACCGAACCGGTCACCGGCCAGGCGCCCGCGCATCTCAACTCCCGGCCGCCCTGCGGAGGGCGAACCCTCCCGAGTGAGCAGGACATCGCGCTGCCACGGGGAGCGGCTGGTCATTCCGCGGGGACGGGAGACCGCCGAGGACCGGAGGTTTCAGTAGATCAGGTAGCCCGGGCGGTGCCCCTCGTCCTCGATCTCCCCGGTGGCCTGGGCCCGCAGCTTGCGGGACAGCTCCTCCAGGGCCCGGGAGGCCGCGACCTCTTCGCCGATCCTGGCGAGTGGGCGGTCGTCCGCGCTCTTCACGGCCTCGCCGTGCGCGCTCAGGCCCGGCGCCCTCGCGCCGACCAGTCTGGCGTTGCACGCCGTGTGCACACCGTCCTCATCGAAGCTCAGCTCCACGTCCCACTGGTTGTGCATGCCACACCTCCTGGCGCAGTCCCCCGTCGCGCCTGACCGGGCCGGCACGGGCGGTGGGCCCGTGGTGGCCGCTCACACCAGCGTGCGCCTGCCCCGCGCGAAGCGGCAACCGCGGCCGCAGGTGGCCCGCACGGCAGCGCTGCGCTCCCGGGCCCGGACCGGGATCGCCGGTGCGGCCGCGTCCGGTCTGCCCGGCCGCCGCCCCGGCGGTACGCTGACGGAAGCACGCCGCGACCGCCGACCCCACCCCGGACCCGCCGGCGCGGCGCGGGGCAGCGACAACCTGGTGGTCCCTCCGTGGCGGTCTTCCTCCTCGCCCTCGGCGCGGCCTGCTGTCTGGGACTGGGCTTCGTCCTCCAGCAGCACGCGGCGCAGCGGGCTCCTCGTGCCGACCTGCTGCACTGGCGGCTGCTGTTGGACCTGATCCGGATGCCGGAGTGGCTGCTCGGCACCGGGTTCATGGTCAGCGGGCTGCTGCTCTCCGCGTTCGCGCTCAACCAGGGCGAGGTGTCCCTGGTCGAGCCGTTGCTGGCGACCAATCTGCTCTTCGCCATGGCCCTCGCCCGGGTGCTGACCCGTCAGACGCTGGGCCGCTCCGGCTGGGGCGGGGTGCTGTTGCTGGGCCTCGGGGTGACGGCGTTCATCGTGGCCGGGCAGCCCACCGGGGGTGGGGCGCCCGCCGGGGAGCTGCGGCACTGGCTGGTGGTCGGCACGGTGGTCGGGTTGACCCTGCTGTTGGTCTCCTTCGCCCGCCGAATGCCGCTGTTCGAGGAGGCCACGCTGCTGGCACTCGCCGCCGGGCTGCTGTACGGGCTGCAGGACGCGCTCACCCGCACCACCACCCAGCGGCTGGACCACGAGGGGCTGACGGCGGTGCTGCGCACCTGGCAGCCGTACGCGGTGGTGGTGGCGGGCGTGGTCGGGCTGTTGCTGGTGCAGAGCGCCTTCGAGGCCGCGCCGCTGCGGATGTCCCTGCCGGCACTGACCGCTGCCCAGCCGCTGTCCGGGATCGCCTGCGCGGTCGGTTTCCTCGGCGACCGGCTGCGGGTGACCCCGGCCGCGCTGGCCTGGGAGGTGATCGGGCTGCTGGCCATCGTGATCGGGGTGATCGTGATCGGCCGGCATCCGGCGATGCCCGGCACCGTCCGGGAGCTGCTGGAGGGCGGGTCAGGGGGCAGCGACCCCCGAGCCGGCGAGGACGGCGGGAACCAAGAGGGGAACGGGGACGGGGACGCGGTCGGCCACCGGGAGAGCGGAGGCCGGAACGGCGACGGCCCGGCGACCGAGAACGTGAACGGCAAGGGCGCGAACGCCGGCCATACGAATGCCGAGGGTCCGAACGCCGCGGGCCCGAACGGTCGGGACGCGAACGGCAAGGACGCGCACCGCCGGGGCACGCACCGCCGGGACCCGGAGGACGGGCAGCCGAGGGGCGGGTAGCGGTCCGATGTGCTGGAGTGCGCAGGCGGACGCCCTGGCCGGCGGGCTGGTCGCGGGCGTCGGCGTGGCGTGCCTGGTCCGCGCCCGACGCTCCGGCCGACCGCAGCGCCTGCTGCTGGCCGCGCTCCCGCTGGTGCTGGGGGTGCACCAGCTGATCGAAGCGGTGGTCTGGTTCGGCGCGGACGGCGATCTGGCGGACGGGCCGGCCGGGGCCGCCCGGATCGCCTGGGCCGTGATCGCCCTGCCGCTGCTGCCCGTCCTCGTCCCGGCGGCGGTGTGGTGCGCGGCCACCGAGCCGGACCGCCCGGGCGGTCCGGCCCGCCGCCGGGTGCTCGCCACGTTGGCCCTGCTGGGCGCAGCGGTGGCGATCCCGCTCACCGCGGCCGTCGCCGTCCACCCGGTGACGGCCGCGCCGCACGGCCACACCCTCGGCTACGCGATCGGTATCCCGCACCCGGCGCTCCTGCTCACCGGCTACCTCCTCACCACCGTCGGCTCCCTCCTGGTCAGTGGTGACCGTCTGCTCCACCGCCTCGGTCTGCTCACCGGAGCGGGCGCCGTGGTCTGCGCCCTGCTCTGGCGGTTCGCGTTCGTCTCCACCTGGTGCGCCCTCGCCGCCGTGGTCAGCCTCCTGCTCCTGCGCTGGGCTGGTCGCCCGCCCGCGCACGACTGGTCGATGGGCTAGGTGCGAGCCGGCTCGGTCTCCTGCTCGACGGCGGCGGTGCTCGCGTGTGCCCGCAAGCGGTCCATGTCCCGCCACTCCGGCCGCAGACCGGTCAGCGTCGTGGTGGCGAAGTAGAGGATCCCTGCCGTGAGCAGGCTGGGTATCAGGCCGACCAGTGCGACCGCCCCGCCCGCGACGAGCCCGCCCAGGGGGATGCCCGCCCAGGCGAGGGAGTCGCCGAGGGCGTGGACGCGGCCGAGGAGGTGGCGGGGCACCCGTTCGAAGAGGACCGCCCCGAGGATGGGGTTGAGGAAACCGGACCCGAAGCCGCCGACCGCGAAGACCGCGACCACCGCCCACATCGGCGCGCCGGACGCGAGCACCAGGAATCGCGGCGCGCCGGCGACCAGGAAGCCGACGAAGAAGACCGTACGGCGGGGCAGCCGGTGGGCGAGCGCCGCGGCGATCAGGCTGCCGGCCACCGCCGTGACCCCCTGGACACTGCCGATCAGGCCGATCCCGGCCGGGCCGTTCCCGGACTCCCGGGCCCAGACCGGGACGAGAACGGTGCTGAACCCGGCGTCGAGCAGGTTGGTGATGCCGACCATGACGGTCACGGTGAGCAGCAGCGGCTCCGTCCGGAGGAAGCCGAAGCCCTCCCGGAACATTCGCCAGTAGCCGCCGCCCTGGTCGGACTCCTCCGTCGGCACCGCGCCCGCCGGGACGGCCGGGACGGCCGGACGCCCCATGTCCCGCGGCAGGGCCAGGGCGATGAGCAGCGAGCCGAGTGCGAAGGTGCCCGCGTTGACCACCAGCCCGGCCAACGGCCCGATCAGTGCGACCAGCCCGCCGCCGATCGCCGGGCCGATGGTGGAGGCCAGCCGTTCGGTGACGCCGGCCAGCCCGGTGGCGCGCTCCATGGGCACCCGGGCGTGGTCGGCCGCCTCCGGGACCATGACCGACTTGGCGAGGTCCCCCGGCCCGCGCATCGCCCCGATCACCGCCACCATCGCGAGCAGCAGCCAGAACGGCAGCAGGCCCCGGGAGTGCAGCAGCGGGACCAGCCCGGCCGCGACGGCACTCACCGCGTCCGTCGTCCAGGACACCACGCGCGGCCCGAGCCGATCGACCAGCGGCCCGGTCAGTGCCTTGACCAGCACGTACGGCGTCATCTCGGCGAAGGCGACCAGGCCGGTCATGGTGGCGCTGCCGGTGGTCGCGAGGACGAACCAGGGCAGGGCGATGGCCGAGATCCGTGTCCCGCTCAGGGAGACGGCGGTGGCGGCGAGCACCCCGGCCAGGGGTCGGAGGCTGCGCGCCGGTGGAGCGGCGAGGGCGGTGGTCACTCGGCTCCCCCCTCGGCCGGGTCGGGCAGCACGTGGAGGACCACGGAGACCTGTTCGCTGCCCTCGGGGGCCGGCCCCTCGGCACCGGTCCGGCGGTAGCGGCGGACCACCGCGTTCAGCTCATCGGCCAGCTGCCCGGTCTCGGCCGGCGTGAGCTGCAGCAGCAGGTCGCTGAGCTGGACCTCCTTGCGCCACTCCCGCGGCATGGTCTCGAAGGCGTCGAGCGCACGATGGGCGGTCAGGGTGTGGGCGGCGAGCACCGAATGCAGGAACCCGACGGCCGTCTCGGGCTCCTCGTCGGCCATGTCGTCCCCCGTCCAGACCGTGAGCCGGTGCGCCGAACGCCACCACCGCTCCCTGGCGTTGCCCCGCTCCGTGTCCTCCTCGACGAAGCCCGCCGCGGCGAGCTGGCGCAGGTGGTAGCTGGTGGCTCCGGAGTTGAGCCCCAGTTGCTCGGCTAGCCTGGTCGCCGTGGACGGGCCGTGCTTGCGCAGCAGCCCGACCAGTCGCATGCGCACCGGGTGGGCCATCGCCCTCATGCCCTTGGCAGTCAGGACGATCTGCGGATCGGCGCTGTGCATCCAACCGCGTTCTTCGGTCATGGCCGGCAGCGTAAGACCGCAAAGGGATGTTTGCAAAGGGTTTTTTGCGAAGGTCCTTTTGCGGCGCCCGCAAGAGCCCCCGCCGGTCGGCGGGTGCCGGGCCCGCCGCTCGGCGGGGGCGGCCGCCGCCATCGCCTCCCGGAGCCGGATTGTCACCCGGGCGGAGCAGGCGCAGGCTGGCAGCAGGGCCCGGTGAGCGGCCCGCCCCGGTCGGCCGCGGGACGGATGACGGCCACCGGTCAGGCACGAGGGGCTGGGCGATGGCACGCGGGAAGCTCTGGGGCTACGTCGCTTCGGGGGCCCGGGCACTGGGCGTGCTCGGCGGCACGCGCGGTGCCGCCCGCGAGGGCGGCGGTGCCGAGCCGGAGGGCCGCGGCCCCTTCCGGCCTCTCGCGATGGCCTCGCCCCGGTCGCTCTCCCGCACCGAGTTGGAGCGGCTGCGGTGGACCGGCCGGCCGGCAGGCTGCGAGCCGCAGGCGCGGCACGTCCAGGTCGCCGAGGTGGTGCGCCGGGTGGTGCGGGGCGGCGGCCGGGCCGCGGCGGTCACGGTCCGGCTGACTCCCGGGCTTCCGGTGGTGACCGGGGACGCCCGGCGGATGGAGGCCGCGCTCGCCGGGCTGGTCGACCACGCGATCCGGCGAAGCCCGCTCGGCGGCCGGGTGCTGGTCCGGGCGGAGGTCACCGGCACCGGCGGGACGGCGCCCTGGACCGCGGCCGGACGCGGCGCCAAGGCGTACGGGCGGGAGCGGGTCGAGCTGCGGATCTGCGACCGCGGATCGTACGAGCCGCCCGAGGGGTTCGACCGACTGTCGACGGGCGTGCGCGCCACCGGGCCGGTGGGCCCGGCGCTGCACAGCCTGGTGCTGGCGGCGGGCGGGCGGCTCGCGGTCGAGCCCACCCCCGGCGGCGGCCTCACCGTGGTCCTGCTGCTGACCGTCGCCTACGACTGACCGACCTACGACTGACCGACCTACGACTGACCGACCTACGACTCGCCGACCTGGCGACTGACCGACCTGCGACTGGCCGGCCACGGGCGGCGAACGGCGCCCGTCGAACCTAGACTTGCCCCATGCCCCGGCTCAACGACCAGGTCAGGGAACTGCTCCAGGAGTACGCCGACCTGATCAACATCACCGGCGGGGACGCCTTCCGGGCCCGCGCCTACGAGAAGGCCGCCCGAGCGGTCGGCGGCCACCCCGAGGACCTGGCCGGTCTGGACCTCAAGGGCCTCCAGCAGATCCCCGGCGTCGGCAAGTCCACCGCAGAGAAGATCGCCGAGTACCTGGCCACCGGCAGCATCCCCGCGCTGGAGACCATGCGCGCCAAGATCCCGGCCGGCGTGCGCGAGATGATGGCCGTCCCCAGCGTGGGCCCCAAGCGCGCCCTCTCCCTCTACCGCGACCTCGGCATCGCCTCCGTCGACGAACTCGCCGAAGCCGTCCGCGGCGACAAGCTGTCCGGCCTGGCGGGCTTCGGGGAGCGCAGCGGCGAGAAGATCCTGCACGGCATCGAGCTGATGCGGCAGTCCGGCGGCCGTACCCTGCTCGACACCGCCATCGAGCTGGCCGACCAGGTGGTGGCGGCCCTCTCGGCCGTCCCCGGCTGCACCCGCTGCGCGTACGCGGGTTCGCTGCGCCGGATGCGGGAGACGGTGGGCGACATCGACGTGCTGGCGACCGCCGCCGACTCCGCCCCGTTAATGGCCGCGCTGACCGAACTCCCGTACGTGGCCGAGGTGATCGCGCGCGGGCCGACCAAGACCTCCGTCCGCACCACCCAGGGCGTCCAGGTGGACCTCCGGGTCGTCCCCGAGGAGGACTGGGGCGCGGCCCTGGTCTACTTCACCGGGTCGAAGGCGCACAACATCAAGCTGCGCACGATGGCGGTGCGGGCCGGGCTGAAGCTCTCCGAGTACGGGCTGTTCCAGGTGGGCGACGAAGCCCGGAAGCGACGTGGGACGGGCACCGGCAAGGCCGCGAAAGCTCCTCGGAAAGGCGCTGAGAAGGGCGCCGAGGAGGAAGGCGCCAAGATCGTCTCGGAGACCGAGGACGAGGTCTACGCCGCGCTCGGCCTGCCTTGGATCCCGCCGACGCTGCGCGAGGACCGGGGCGAGATCGAGGCCGCGCTGAACGGCGAACTCCCGGACCTCATCCAGGAGTCGGACCTACGCGGCGACCTGCACACCCACACCGACCTCACCGACGGCCTGGCGACCCTCACCGAGATGATCGACACGGCGGCGGCGCGCGGCTACTCCTACTTCGCCGTCACCGACCACGCGCCGGACCTGGTGATGCAGCGGATGACCGACGAGAAGATGCTCGCCCAGCGTGCGGAGCTGCGCCGACTGGCGGACCGGCACCCGAAGTTGCGGCTGCTGCACGGCACCGAGCTGAACATCGGCCCGGACGGCGGCGTGGACTGGCCGCCCGAGTTCCTGGCCGGCTTCGACATCTGCGTGGCGTCCGTGCACTCGCACTTCACCCTCGACCGGGCCGCCCAGACCCGCCGGCTGATCCGCGCCTGCGAGAACCCCCACGTGCACGTCATCGGCCACCTCACCACCCGCCGGATCGGCCGGCGCGGGCCGATCGACGTCGACCTGGACGCGGTGTTCGCGGCCGCCGCCCGCACCGGCACCGCGATCGAGATCAACAGCGCCCCGCAGCGGCTCGACCTGCGCGACGAGGACATCCTGCGGGCCAAGCGGCACGGCGTGCGCTTCGCGATCGACAGCGACGCGCACGCCACCGGCCACCTCGCCTACCCGCGCCTCGGCATCGGTACGGCCCAGCGCGGCTGGCTCACCACGGAGGACGTGGTCAACGCCTGGACGTGGCAGCGGCTGAAGCGCTTCCTCCGCAAGGACGCCCTGCGCGCATAGCCCGGCCCCACCGCCCTACGCGCATAGCCCCGCCCCACCGCCCTGCACGGATAGCCCCGCCCCACCGCGCGACCGACCCGCGGACCCGGGCCCCCAAAACCCTCGCCGGGCAGCACCCCGACCGGGCAGCCCCCTCGACGGCACCGCCTACCCCACGCTGGCCCCCGGCGAGGCCAGCACCCGGGCCGCACTGCGGTGCCCGAGTCCGGCAGCCAGCCGTAGGTCCCCGGTGTCCAGGAAGCCGGCCAGGAAACCCGCCGCGAACGCGTCCCCCGCCCCCGTGAGGTCGCGCACCTGCGCGACCGGCGGGACCGGCACGGTGAACAGCCCCTCGCCGGGCACGTCGACGGTGGTCGCCTCGGCTCCGGCTTTGGTGACCACCGTGGAGGCCGTCAGCCGGGCGCGTTCCGGCCCCGGCAGACCGTCCACCAGCAGCCCGAGGAAGGCCGACTCGGAGCGGTTGGCGAACACGAAGGTCGGCGCCAACTGGCCCAGCAGGGTGAGGAAGCGCTCACGCCCGAACTGCTCCAGCATGCCCGTCGACGAGGCGTCCACCGAGGTGGTGCCGCCCGCCTGCCGGACGCGGGCGAGCGCGTCCACCGCGGTGGCGCCGACCGGCTCGCCGTCGAAGGAGTAGGCGGGCACGTGGAGGTGGGTCAGGCCGGCGAGCCACTCCTCGGGCACGCGCTCCAGCAGCCTGGCGGCGCCGCGGTCGGGCAGCATGGTGCGCTCGCCGTCCTGGTCGATGAGGACCACGATGCTGCCGGTGCGGCCGTGCCGCTGGACCCGTACGTCCACGCCGTGGTCCCCGAGTTCGGCGACGACGCCGTCCCCGATCGGGTCCGCGCCGACGCAGCCGAGGAAGCGGGCCGGGTACCGCCCGGCGGCGAAGCAGGCGACGTTGGCCGCGCTGCCGCCGCGCCGCCGGAAGACCCGGGCGCTGGAGTCCGTGCCGTGGCGCAGCGGGCCGTCGACCCAGACCACGATGTCCTCGACGAGGTCGCCGAGCACCCCGAGCACGGCTCAGGCCCCGGTCGACGCGGCGGCGGCCAGGGCGGTGGCGATCTCGCCGCCGAGGCGGACGTTGCCGCGGTAGACCTCGACGTTGACCTCCAGACTGCGGCCGCCGGTGTCGCGCTGGATGAAGTCCAGCAGGAAGGGCGTGGAGGCGTTGCCGGTGACGCCCTGGCGTTCGGCCTCGGCCCAGGCGCGGGCCAGGATGCCGTCCAGCTCCTCCGGCGGCAGCTGCTTGGCCGGGTCGACGGGGTTGGCGATCAGGACGGCCTGGGGCAGGTCGAGCCGGTCGCGGGCGTCGATCACCCTGGCCGCCTCCTCGGGCGACTGGACGCTGAAGTTGATCTCGTGGCCGGAGTCGGTGACGTAGAAGCCGGGGTACTTGGTGGTGCGGTAGCCGATGACCGGGATGTTGAAGGTCTCGAAGCGCTCCAGGGTGGCCCGGATGTCGAGGATGGACTTCACGCCGGCGCTGATCACCGTGACCGGGGTGGCGGCCAGGGTGGTCATGTCGGCCGACTCGTCGAAGCTCTCGGAGGCACCGAAGTGGACGCCGCCGAGGCCGCCGGTGGAGAAGACCCGGACGCCGGCGCGGTGGGCCAGGAAGGCGGTGGCGGCGACGGTGGTGCCGCCGTGCCGGCCGAACGCGGCGACCACCGGCAGGTCGCGCAGGCTGACCTTGTCCAGGCCGTCGGAGGCGGCGAGTTCGGTGATCTGCTCGGTGCTCAGACCGACGGTGGGCACGCCCCCGTGCACCCCGATGGTCGCCGGGACGACGCCCGCCTCCCGCAGCTGCTGCTCGGCCTCCAGCGCGACGGCCAGGTTGCGCGGCCGCGGCAGGCCATGGGTGAAGATGGTCGATTCGAGGGCGACCACGGGCCGCCCGTCGGCGACGGCCTGCGCGACCTCCTGGGAGACCTTGATGGCGGGGGTGCTGGTGGGCAGTCCGGTCATGGTGGGAGCCTCCTGTGAGATGCCACTGCGGTGGGGCAACGCGATGATCAGCGTATGGACGGCTCGGATCGGAATCCAGAATGAGTCCTGGGACTTCCGATAGCCGGTCCCCTATCAGTTCGTCCTAGGCTGACCGGCATGGGTCTCACCTTGCGTCAGCTGGAGGTCTTCCTCACCGTCGCCGAGACGCTGCACTTCGGACGGGCCGCCGAGCGGCTGCACATCTCGCAGCCGACGGTCAGCCAGGAGGTCGCCCGGCTGGAACGCACCGTCGGCGTCGAGCTGTTCGACCGGAGCCGCCGCTCCGTCACGCTGACCGAGGCGGGCGGGGTGATGGCCGCGGAGAGCGCCCGGCTGCTCGAACAGGCCGAGTCACTGCTGACCCGGGTCCGGCTGCACGAGGAGTCCCGGCTCGGCACCGTCCGGATCGTCGCCTCCCCGAGCGTGGTGAACCGGCTGCTGCCCGCCGTGGTCAGCCGGGCCGAGCAGGAGCTGCCCGCGCTCACCACCGCCGAACTCGCCGTGGACACCGGGCAGGTGTCCACCACACTGGCCGCCGAGCTCGCCGACATCGGCCTCGGCCGCTTCCTGGAGGAGGTGCCCGGCTACCGGCTGGAGCGGATCGCCGACGAGCCGGTGCGCGTCGCCCTCGGCCGCGACCACCCGCTGGCCGGGCGGACCGGCCTGCACCTCGCCGAACTGCGGGACCTGCCCCTGCTGTCGTGGCCGCGCGAGCAGCACCCCCGGTACTACGACCACGTGCTCGGCCTGTGCGCGGCGCACGGGATCGACCCGCCCGTCCTGGTGAGCCCGCCGCGGATCGTCGGCTCCCGGCTCTACCTGCTCGCCCGCAACCGCGCCTTCTCGCTGGTGCCCGCCTCGATGACCGGCCACCTCACCGAGGACGTGACCACCGTGCGGCTCGAGGGCCGGGCGACGCTGCCGCTGGAGATGCAGTGGCGGACGGACGACCGCCGCCCGACGCCGGCGGTCCTGCGCGACCTGATCCGGCAGGAGGCAAGGGCGCTGGAGGAGACGCAGGCACCCGGCGGAAGGCCCGGTGGCCGCTCTTGACGCTCTTGACGCTCACATGCCACCGCCGGAAGGATGCCCGGATCACCCACCCGGCCCGTCGCGCGCCGACGGGCCGCCCGACCCCGGGGGATCCGCCTTGGCCCTGCGCCCGCCGCTCCGCCGCACCGACGCCCCAGCCCTCGACGCCGACAGCCGCGGCACCCCAGCCCACGGCAACCGAGCCCACGGAACCGTCCTGCGCCGCACCACCCGCCTGCTCGGCGCCGCCGTCCTGACCCTCGCCGCCACCCTCACCGCCGCCGGCCCCGCCCACGCCGACTTCGGCACCGACTACCACGACCCGGTCACCGCCACCAAGCCGCTCACCCGCCCCGACACCCGCTCCTGCACCGTCGAGGTGATGCACGAACGCGAGTTCCGCAACGGCTACGGCAGCCCGCCCGACACCCCCTACACCACCACCGTCGCCCCGCCCGCCGACTGCGCCGGGCCGTGGTCCGCGGTGGTCATGGACCTCCACGGGCAGGTCGCCGGGCGGCAGTTCGACCGGATCTTCAGCGTCCGTGTCGGCGGCGTCCAGGTCCAGCTCTCCTCCACCCCCGAGCCGTCCAAGGACGGCATCCAGTGGAACGTCGAGCGCGACCTCACCCGCTACGCGCCACTGTTCACGGCCGGACCGCAGCCGTTCTCCCTCGACCTCGCCAACGTCACCGACGCCACCTACACCGGCGTGTACCGGATCTCCGCGAGCCTCACCTTCTACACCGCGAACGACCGCTGGCCCGCCGCCCACGGCGCCGACCAGCTGCTCACCACCGGCCCGTTCGCCCTCACCCAGGCCGCCCCGACCGCCGGACGCGAACTCGCCTTCCCGCAGAACCTCCAGCGGCTGACCGCCGAGGTCTACGCCCGGGGCGGCGGCGCCTGCGAGGAGTTCGCCTACGCCTCCGCGCCGGACGCCTTCGTCGCCGCCAACCCCTCGATGGGCGCCTGCGGCAAGGGCCCGTTCCGCGAGCTGCGGCTCGCTGTGGACGGCCGGGTGGCCGGCGCGGTCTGGCCCTACCCGGTGATCTACACCGGCGGCTGGGACCCGCTGCTGTGGCGGCCGGTGCCGGGCATCTTCGCCTTCGACCTGCCCGCCTACCGCCTCGACCTCACCCCGTACGTCGGCCTGCTGCTGGACGGGCGCCCGCACACCGTCGGCATCACGGTCAACGCGAGCGAGGCGCAGAGCAACGACGTCTGGACGGGCCAGGTCAACCTGTTCGCCGAGGTCGACCACGGCGCCGACCGCACCTCCGGGCAGCTCACCGACTACCGGGTCGCACCCGAGGCGACCGTGGGCACCGAGCTCACCGACCACGGCGGGGGCAGCGGCGACTGGACCGTCACGGCCGCCCGGCACGACCTCGCCCGGGGCTGGGTGCAGACCTCGCACGGCCGGATCACCACCGAAGTCCGCGACGACCTCACCTTCGACTCCGCCCAGCAACTGCGCGACAGCGGCAACGACGTGACGCTGCACAACGGCACGGACCTCACCCGCACCACCGCCACCTGGGGCGGCGGACCGCACCGCACCAGCACCGTCCACGAGAGCGAGCCGCTGGACGTCACGTACAAGGTGACGCGTGACGCGGCCGGGAACACCGACCAGCGCACCGCCATGGACCTCGGCTACCACCGGGACGCCACCGCGGCGACCGGCGGCCACCTCACCGAGCGCTCGACCGTGGACCACACCCTGCGGCCCACCGCCCAACGCCACGACGGGGACCGCACCGTCCGGACCGGCAGCAGCACCGAGGACTACCGCAGCACCGGGCCGGACGGTCCGTACCACCGGACACTCGGCTTCGTGGACGGCTGGTGACGCCCGGCGGGGCGCGGGGACTCCCGGCGGAGACCCCCCGGCCCACAGCCCCCCAATCTGCGAAATTGCCCGAATTGGGCCCTTTCACCCCTGGTGTACACGCCGCAGGAGGGGCATCATGGGAGGTGGACCTGCGAGGTAGCTGAAGGAAGTTCGACCGCAGGAGGCAGTGGCGACAGATCGAGACGGATCAGGGTCTGCCGCTGGTACCTCGGTCGACGATCGAACAACCGGCCGGAGGACGTGAAGTCCGGAGGCCACCCCCACCTCGTAGGTTCCGCGCGTCCACGGAGCACCCCCTCGGCTCCGTGGACGCGCTCCATCCCCCCCCCGGCGGAGCGCGCCGTCATTCGACGGCCCGGAAGGCTCAGCCGCCGCACGCCGGGAAAGTTCACACGGCCGGTCCGGCGCGGTTCACCCCCGCCCGGTGAAGCTGGCCGCCATGAACGCATCCACTGGACGTCCACCCGTCAGCAGGCGCGGGCTCCTCGCCGGGGCGACCGGCCTCGGCCTCGGCGGTGCCGTCTCCCTCTCCGGCATCGCGCCCACCCCCGCCGCCGCCTCCCCACTGCTCTGGGAGCGGCCGGACCGCTCCGGCGCCCCACGGGTGGGCGGGCTGCACCTGCAGTTCGGCTCGGACGCCTCGCGCGAGGTCACGGTCTCCTGGCACACCACCGAGTCCGTCTCCAACCCCCGCGTGATGTACGGGCCTTCGCACGGCGGCTTCGGCCGCAGCGAGCAGGCCGAGACCCGCACCTACCGGGACGCCGCCTCCGGCACCGAGGTCCAGGTGCACCACGCCCGGCTCACCGACCTGCACCCGGACACGGACTACGTCTACGCCGCCGTGCACGACGGGGCCGCCCCCGAACTCGGCACCGTCCGCACCGCCCCGCGCGGCCGGGCCGCCTTCACCTTCACCAGCTTCGGCGACCAGGGCACCCCCACCCTCGGCAAGAAGACCGCCAACGGCTACGTCAACGACAACCTCGGCAGCCCCGCCGCGGGCGACACCACCGCCGGGGTCGAGCGGGTCGCCCCGCTGTTCCACCTGGTCAACGGCGATCTCTGCTACGCCAACCTCGCCACCGACCGGGTCCGCACCTGGTCCGACTGGTTCGAGAACAACACCCGCTCGGCCCGCCACCGCCCCTGGATGCCGGCCGCCGGCAACCACGAGAACGAGCGCGGCAACGGCCCGATCGGCTACGGCGCCTACCAGACCTACTTCGACCTGCCGGACGCCGGCTCGGACGACGAACTGCACGGCCTCTGGTACGCGTTCACGGCCGGGTCCGTCCGGGTGATCAGCCTCAACAACGACGACGTCGCCTACCAGGACGGCGGCAACTCCTACGTCCGGGGCTACTCCGGCGGCGCCCAGCAACACTGGCTCGAGCGGCAGTTGATCGCCGCCGACGCCGACCCCGGGATCGACTGGATCGTCGTCTGCATGCACCAGGTGGTGATCTCCACCGCCGACAAGTTCAACGGCGCCGACCTCGGCATCCGCGAAACCTGGGTGCCGCTGTTCGACAAGTACGGCGTCGACCTGGTGGTCTGCGGTCACGAGCACCACTACGAGCGCTCGCACCCGATCCGCGGCCAGCAGCCGACCGACACCCGCACCCCGGTGCCGTCCGCCACCGACACCGGGACCGTTGACACCACCCGCGGCACCGTCCACATGGTCATCGGTGGCGGCGGCACCTCGGCCCCCTCCAACCAGCTCTTCTTCACCCCGCCCAAGGCCCGCGTCATCACCGGCGTGGGGCCCGTCGACAAGGCGACCGGGAAGCGGCCCCCGGTCTACGTGATCGAGGACGCCCCCTGGTCCGCCTTCCGCGACGCGGACAACCCGTACGGCTTCGCCTCCTTCGACGTCGATCCGGGCGAACCTGGCGGCGACACCACCATCGACGTGACTTACTACGCCGTCAGCGGCCCCTACGGCGACCTCGTCCCGGTCGACCGCTTCACCCTCTCCCGCCCGCGCGGCGCCCGAGGCGGCGGCCGCGGACGCTGACGGCCACGGGCGGGCGCCCACCCGCGGGCGCCACGGGCCGAATGGGGCAGGCCCGGACGGCGGGGAACGAGGCGGTGCGGCACCGGCAGGACGGCCGCAGCGGTAGCGTTCAGCCCCGTGATCGGTGTCCGACCGCGCCCCTGGAGGCCCGCCCAGATGTCCCCGCACCCCCGCCCGGCCGAAGCCGGGCCGTCCGAGCGCGGTGCGGGGTCCGACGGCTCCACCGGGGAGAGCCGTTGAACCCCGCACCCGACCCCCACGGACAGCCCGTCCACCCCGGACAGCCGGATCACCGCAGGCAGCCGGACTACGGCCGACTCGCGGCCGTCGGCCCGTACTTCGCGCTCGACACCTCGCCGGGCGCCCCGCCGCCGGACTTCCGTCCGCTCCCGGAGCTGTACGGCACCGGGCCGGACGCGCCGCTCGCCGCCCGGATCCGGGTGGTGGCCCAGCGGCTGGGCACCGCCGAACTCCGCGTCGCCGCCTCGATCCTGCACCTCGGCCTGGCCGCCCGCTTCTGGTCGGTGGGCCTCGGCGCGGCCGTACTGCTGGGGACGGTCCCGACGCTGGAGCGGGCCTGGGTGCGGATTCCCGACCAGGGCCCGATCGACCTCTGGACTCCGCCCGAGCAGCCGTCCAACGGCACCGGGAGCCTCGCCGACCAGCTGCACGAGGCCGTCCTGCTGGGTCGGCTGGAGCCGCTCGCAGCGGCCGTCCGGGCCGCCGTCCCGCTCTCGGCGGGGCTGCTGCTCGGCAACGCCGCCTCCGCCCTGGCCGGAACCCTGCGGGTGCTGGACGCGCATGCGCCGGGCCGGGCCCGGGAGTTGGTCGCGGAGCTGCTGGACCGTCCGCCGCTGGCCGGGTCCGGCACCCTGCGGACGGGCCCGAACGGCACCGCCTTCCGCCGGACCAGTTGCTGCCTCTACTACCGGATCGGTCCGGGTGCGGGGCTCTGCGGCGACTGCTGCTTCACCCGGCCGCCGGCTGCGCGCAAGCGGAACGCCTGACGACCGGGGCCTCCCGGACGGCCGAGACCTTCACAGGAGAGGGTCGTCCGCCCCTCGCCCCTGTCCGCCAAAGGCAGGTTTCCCCGCGGCCCCGGCCCGAGCAGAATCCCCGAGCAGAATCCCCGAGCAGATTCACCGAGCGACCCAGCACTCCCCCGAAGCATCACGACACGTTCCCAGGAGCAGGTCTTGACCGATGCCAGTGCACGTGCCACCACTCCCGACTCCCCCTCCCCGCACGCGAACGCAACCGCCGAGGCGGACGCGAAGGCCCAGGCCGAGGCCGAGGCCGACGCCGGGCGGCTGGCCGACCTCGGCTACACCTCCGAGTTCAGCCGCGACATGAGCCTCTGGGCGAACTTCTCGCTCGGTTTCACCTATCTCTCCCCGGTCGTGGGGGTGTACACCCTCTTCGCCTCCTCGCTGGCGACCGCCGGCCCGCCGATGGTCTGGAGCTTCCTGATCGCGGGCACCGGCCAGCTCCTGGTGGCGCTGGTGTTCAGCGAGGTGGTCGCCCAGTTCCCGGTGACCGGTGGGATGTACCCGTGGGCGCGCCGGCTCTGGGGCCGGACCTGGGGCTGGCTGACCGGCTGGGTGTACCTGCTGGCGCTGATGTCCACCATCGCCGCGGTCTCCTACGGCGCCGGACCGTACGTCGCCGCGCTGTTGGGCGTGGAGCCGAGCACGGCGACGACGGTGTGGTGCGCACTCGGCCTGCTGCTGCTCGCCACCGTGATCAACCTCGGCGGCACCAAGGTGCTGTCGGCGGCGGCCGTGTTCGGCTTCGCGGCCGAGTTGTCGGGGGCGCTCGCGGTCGGCGCCTGGCTGTTGCTCACCCACCGCTACCACGGCCTCGGTGTGGTCCTCGACCGCTTCGGCGCGGGTGGCGACGGCGACTACACCGACGCCTTCCTCGCCGCCGGACTGATCGCGGTCTTCCTCTTCTTCGGCTTCGAGGCCTGCGGCGACGTCGCCGAGGAGGTACCGAACCCGGGTCGACAGATCCCCAAGTCGATGCGGCGCACCATCTACGTCGGCGGTGCGGCGGCGATCGGGGTCAGCCTGGCGCTGGTGATGTCGATCAAGGACATCGGCGCGGTGGTCTCCGGCGACGACAAGGACCCGGTCGCCGCGGTGCTGCACGACGCCTTCGGCGCGACCGGCGCGCGGGTGGTGGTCGGCGTCGTGCTGATCTCGTTCCTGTCCTGCGTGCTGAGCCTCCAGGCGGCGGCGAGCCGACTGGCCTACTCCTTCGCCCGGGACCGGATGATCGTCGGCAGCCGACTGCTGGCCACCGTCTCGGACCGGCTCCGCGTCCCGCCGTACGCGCTGCTGCTCTCGGCGGCGCTGCCGGGCGTGATCATCGTGGGCGCCTCGGCGCTCTCCGAGGGCGCCCTGACGAAGATCATCTCCTTCTCCAGCATCGGCATCTACCTCGCGTTCCAAATGGTGGTGCTCGCCGCCCTGCGGGCCCGGTTGCGCGGCTGGCGCCCCAGCGGGGACTTCCGGCTCGGCCGCTGGGGCCTGGCGGTGAACATCGGGGCACTGGTCTACGGCGTCGCCGCGATCGTCAACATCTGCTGGGGCCGCACCCCGGACGCCGCCTGGTACGACGACTACCTGGTGCTGCTCTCGGCGGTGGTGGTGCTCGCGGCCGGCGGGCTCTACCTCCTACTGGCCCGACCGCACCTGCGCAGCGACGCGCCCTCCGGCGACGCGACGGCGGGTGCTACGGCTACGGCTACGGCTACGGCTACGGCTACCGCAGCGGCTGAGAGGGACGTCGTATGACGGGCCTGCCGCTCGACGGCGTGCTGGTCGCCGACTTCGGCCGGGTGCTCGCCGCGCCCTACCTGACCATGCTGCTCGCCGACCTCGGCGCCGACGTCATCAAGGTCGAGCGGCCCGGCACCGGCGACGAGACCCGCGCCTGGGGCCCGCCGCACGCCCACGGCGAGGCCACCTACTTCCTCTCCGTCAACCGCAACAAACGTTCCCTCGCCCTCGACCTGCGCGATCCCTCCGACCACGCCCGCGCCCGCGAACTGGTGCGCCGCGCCGACGTGCTGGTGGAGAACTTCCGCCCGGGCACGATGGACCGGCACGGCCTCGGCCCGGCGGACGCCGAAGCCCTCAACCCCCGCCTGGTCTACTGCTCGATCACCGGATTCGGCGCCGGCCAGGGTGCCGGACTGCCCGGGTACGACCTGCTGGTCCAGGCCGTGGGCGGTCTGATGTCCGTCACCGGCCCGGCGCCCGGCGAACCGGTGAAGACGGGCGCCGCGCTGGTGGACGTGCTGACCGGGCTGCACGCGGCGGTCGGCGTACTGGCCGCGCTGCGCGAACGCGAGGCCACCGGACGCGGGCAGCGGGTGGAGGTGAACCTGCTCTCCACGCTGCTCTCCGGTCTGGTCAACCAGTCCGCCGGCTACACCCTGGCCGGGGTGGTGCCCGGCATCCTCGGCAACCGCCACCCGTCCATCGCCCCGTACGAGGTGTTCCCGGCCGCCGACCGCCCGCTGGTGGTCGCGGTCGGCAACGACCGGCAGTTCGCCGCCCTCTGCCGGGGCCTGGACGCACCGGAACTCGCCACCGACCCTCGTTTCACCACCAACGGCCGCCGGGTCGCGCAGGTCGAGGTGCTCGCCGCCGAGCTCTCCGCCCGGCTCCGGCGGCGGACCGCCGCCGAGTGGTTCGCCGTGCTCACCCCGCTCGGCGTGCCCTGCGGCCCGGTCAACGACCTGGCCGGGGCCTTCGACCTCGCCGACTCGCTCGGTCTCAGCCCCCGGGCCACCCTGCCCGGCCGGCACGGCCGGGACGGACCCGACGGCGAGGACGGCGACGAGGGCGGGAACGGCTGTCCGATGGAGCTGGTCGCCAACCCGATCGGCCTCTCCCGCACGCCGCCCCGCTACGACCTGCCGCCGCCCCGGCTCGGCGAGCACACCGCCGAACTCACCGCCTGGCTCGACGGCCCGACCGCCCCCGCGCCCGGCGCGTCCCTCGAAGCACCCGAAGCATGACGGGGCCCCAGGCACGAACGGGCCCGGGGGGGGGGGGGGGGGGGGGGGGGGGGGGGGGGGGGGGGGGGGGTGGGGCGGCCCCCCCCCCCCCCCCCAGAAAGAGAGTGGCGGAGAAAAAAGGGACGACGACACCCCCCGCCCCCTCCGGACGGCC
>NZ_JBVHXY010000020.1:79778-117508 GCF_055569215.1 Kitasatospora sp. NPDC029312
CTCCCGCAAGCACAACATACAGGGCGTTCCCCCCCCCCCCCCCACTCCCCCCCCCCCCCCCCCCCCCCCCCCCCCCCTGGGCCGCCGATCCCCACCCGCTGTCGATGCCCCGGCACCGGGTGAAGCCTTCCGAGGTCCCTCGGTCGTCCACGGTCCTCAGACCGCGACCGCCTCCTCCATCTCCTCCTCGGCCTCCGCCGGCGTCTCCACCGGACGGCGCCCGCGGCGCTCGTACGCCGCCGCGGCGAGCACCACCACCCCACCGACCAGCAGCCACACCACCAGCGTCACCAGGTGCCCGCCGAGCCCCGCGCCGCCGTCGAAGTACATGATGCTGCGCGCCCCCTCCAGGTAGCCGGCGCCGGTCCAGAAGCCGTGCAGCGCACCGAAGAAGCCGTTCTGCAGCTCGGGCCGGTAGACCCCGCCGGAGGAGGTGAAGTTCAGCATCACGAACAGCACCATCAGGGCCAGCGTGGTCCACTTCTTCAGGAAGCTGTGCAGGCCGATGCCGATCAGCAGGATGCCCGCCGAGTAGAGCCAGCCGAGCGCCCACACCGCGGCGTAGTCGCGGTCGACCACGTGGAAGACCGGCCCGGCGGTGACGATCCCGATCACGCTGACCACCAGGGAGACCGCCACGCCCACCAGCGCCCGGATCCGCATGCTCAGCCCCGCGCCGGCGGCGCCGATCACCGCGACGCTGGCGTAGGAGCCGATGCTCAGGGCGACCATCAGGAAGAACAGGCCCTGCCCGGTCGGGTCGCCCTCGGCGAGGGTGGTGAGGTCGGTGACGTGCAGCGGGACGCCCTGCCGGTCGGTGACATTGGTGAAGACCGCGGTGGCGGCCACCACCGAGGTGTCCGAGTTGCCCTTGGCCACGATCAGTTCGGGGCTCCTGGCGTCCGGCACGAAGGCACCGACCAGGTCGCGGTCGCGCAGCTGCTGTTCGGCGGCGGCGCGGTCGCCGACCGTGCGGACGTCCAGCGCGGCACCGGCCTTGGTCTGGATCGTCTGCGCCAGGCCCTGCGCCTGCGGGCCCGCCCCGACCACGGCGACCTTGAGGTGGTTCGGTTCCGGCTGGTGGAACGCGCCCTGGTAGGCGAGTGCCATGCCGAGGCACATCAGCAGCGGGGTGAGCAGGTGGACGGCGAGGTGTTTGAGCGAGTGCCCCAGGGTGGGCGCCGCGGCAGGTGACTGGGGTGTGCTCATGGTGTTCGTACCGTCCTCCGGCGAGCTCTCGTTCAAGGTGGCAAATACAACCAATACAAGTGGTAAATGCAACCATCTGCGGATGTAGCCTACAACCGTCCCGCGCCGAGCGGAAGCCGAGCCGGTTCAGCCCGACACTGCGGCCCGGTTCACGCGGCCCGGTTCAGCCCGGCACGCGGCTCAGCCGGACAGCTCGAACACCCCGTACGAGAAGCCGTCCGCCCGCAGTTCGCCGTCCACCACCCGAGCGCCCTGCGCCTCCAGCGGCCGCACCGCGCCCCAGCCGTCCGCGAGCCGCACCACCCCCGGCTCCCGCCTCGGGTTGACCGCCACCAGGTACCGCCCGGCCCGGGTGTACACCAGCGGGTAGCCGGCGTTCCGGACCTCCACGCCGCCGGACGTGCCCAGCCCGGGGCGCGCCCGGCGCAGCCCGATCAGCCGCCGGACGGTGTGCAGCAGCGAGGTCGGGTCGGCGCGCTGGGAGAGCACGTCCGGCCGCTGCGGATCCGGGTCCACCGGCAGGTAGAACCGCTCGGTCGGGGCGGTGGAGAACCCGGCGCCGGGGCCGGGCGTCCACTGCATCGGGGTCCGCGAACCCGCCCGGTTGTAGCGCGGCCCGAGCACGCTGCCCTCCACGTCGGGCAGCCCCGGCAGGTAGCGCATGCCGATCTCGTCGCCGTAGTAGATGGCGGGCAGGGTCGGCCAGGTGAGCAGGAAGGCGAAGGCGGCGGCGAGTTGCTCACCGCCGCGCGGGCCGGTGGCGAGCCTGGAGAAGTCGTGGTTGGCGGTGGGCAGCACGATGTGCCCGCTGTCGCCGGTCAGTTCGGCGTCGGAGCGCCAGGCGTCCAGGAAGGGCTGCGGGGTGCCGAGCCCTTCGGCGTCGAAGAAGCACGGGACCTGCTGCCAGAACTCCTCCACCGTCCCGGCCCCGTTGTTCCAGAGCGAGCGCAGCGGAAGGCCGTGGTCCGCCCCGCCGAAGTGCAGGAAGAAGTCCGCGTGGAACCCGGCGGCGACGGCGGCGGCCGGCTCGCCCCACTCCGCGAGCAGCACGGCCTGGGGGTGGGTCCGGTCCAGCCAGTCGCGCAGTTCGGTCCAGAGCTTGGCGGTCTCCGCCTTCTCCGGGTCGTCCTTGACCAGCGAGTACGCCATGTCCACCCGGAACCCGGCCACGCCGAGGCCCAGCCAGTGCGCCATGATCTCGCGCAGCGCCGCCCGGTTGGCGCGCGGCCCTTCGGCGTCCACCGGCTGGCGCCACGGCTCCTCCGAACGGCTGCGGGCGTAGCCGAAGTTGAGGGCGGGCTGGCAGTCAAAGAAGTTCGGCCGGTACCAGCCAGGGCGGCTGCCGGGCGAGGCGACGAAGCCGTCCACCTGCCGGTCCGACCAGATGTAGCGGTGGTCGGACGGGTCCTCGGCCGAGGCCAGGAACCAGGGGTGGCGGTCGGAGGTGTGTCCGGCGACCAGGTCCAGCAGGATCCGGATGCCCCGGCGGCGTGCCGCCTCCACCAGCGCGACCAGGTCCTCGGTCCGGCCGTAGCGCGGTGCCGGGGTGAGGTAGTCGGTGACGTCGTACCCGGCGTCGCGGAACGGCGAGGCGAAGCAGGGGTTGAGCCAGACCGTGTCCACACCGAGCCAGGCGAGGTGGTCGAGGTGCTCGGTGATGCCCGCGAAGTCGCCGATGCCGTCGCCGTTCGAGTCGGCGAAGCTCTGCGGATAGATCTGGTAGAGGACGGCGTCGGCCAGCCAGTCGGGGCCGGGGCGGGACGAGGTCATGGGATGGATCCTCCTACCGGGTCCGGGGGCCGTGGGGGGCGGCGCCGAGAAACGGGGCTGAACTGAGCCGGGTTGACCCGAGCCGGTCCGGTCCGGTCCGGTCCGAGCCGAGGCGAGCCGAGCCGAGCTGCCAACGATTCTCGTCCAATCCCGGCCGTCCCGACAGCCCGCCTCACCACGCGGTGCCGCCCCGGCCCGCCCCAGGGGGGCGCCGTTACCGCCCGGTCGCCGCCGCACACGCCCGCGTGAACACCCGGGCCCGCCGGGTGATCTCCGCCCAGTCCCCCGCCTCGACCGCCTCCGGCGGCACCACGTCCGTCCCCGCGCACACCGCGAGCGCGCCCTGCGCCAGGAACTCGGCGGCGTTGCCCGCGTTCACCCCGCCAGAGGCCACCAACGGCACGTCCGGGTACGGCCCGTGGAGGTCCTTGAAGTAGCCGGGTCCGAACGCCCGGGCCGGGAAGATCTTGACGGCGGCGGCCCCGAGGTCGACCGCGCGGGCCACCTCGGTCGGCGTGAGGGCTCCCAGCACCACGGGCACCCCGGCCGCCCGCGCCACCTCCGCGACCTCGGGCCGGCAGCCGGGGGTGACCAGGAAGGAAGCCCCGGCGGCGATCCCCCGCTCGGCCTGCTCCGCGGTCAGCACCGTCCCGACGCCGACCCGCCACCCCGCTTCGGCCGCGCGCGTCAGATGCCGCGTCACCTCCGGCGTGGTGCAGGTGAACTCCGTGCGGCGGATCCCGCCCTCGGCGAGTGCCGCGCAGAGCGCGGCGGCGTCCGGGATCCGGGGCGCGCGGACCACCGCGATCACCGACTCCCCGTCCAACACCCGGCGCTCGGCGGGGCGGTCGGCGGCGAGACCTGCGGAAGGAGCATTCATGGGGCCAGAGTTCCTCGGTCGGTGCGGCGCAGGGCGCGCCCCGGACGGGCGCCGGTGGTGCGTCCCTGCCGGACGACGGCGGTGCCGTTGACGTACACGTACTCGATCCCCTCGGCGGGCAGCCGGGGTTCCTCGAAGGTGGCGGTGTCCCGGATCCGGTCGGGGTCGAGGAGCACCAGGTCGGCATGGTGTCCGGGGGCGATCCGCCCGCGCCGGTGGAGTCCCAGCCGGGCGGCGGGGCGGCCGGTCATCCGGGCGACCGCCTCCTCCAGGGTCAGTACGCCCGACTCCCGGACGTAGCGGCCGAGGTAGCGCGGGAAGGTGCCCCAGGCGCGCGGGTGCGGCCGGGCGCCGACCAGCAGTCCGTCACTGCCGGCGGTGTGTGCGCGGTGACGCATGATCGCCCGGACGTTCTCCTCGTGCCCGACGTGCTGGAGGACGGTGGTGGCCAGGCCGTCCCGGCGCAGCAGGTCGAGGAAGACGCCCGTCCCGTCGCGGCCCTGCTCGGCGGGACCTCCGGCGAGTCCGGCAATCCCGGCAGGTGCAGCACATTCGGCGAGTTCGGCGATGGTCCGTCCGACCGTCTCCCCCAGCTCGGCCGAACCGACGCCGGAGACCTGGATCGTGGCCCAGTCGACGACCACCCCGTGGCAGCCGTCGCTGCCCTTCTCCTCCAGCTCGTACCGGATCCGCTCGCACGCCGCCGGGTCGGCCAGCCGCGCCAGCGTGGCGGCCGGTCCCCCTTCGGTCGCCCAACTCGGCAGCAGCGCGGCCAGGGTGGTGGAGCCCGGCAGGTAGGGGTAGCTGTCCAGGGTGAGGTCGACGCCGTCGGCGAGCGCCTGGTCCACGAGCTCCAGCAGTTCGCCGGCCCGGCCCCGGTTGACGTCGAAGTTCATCGTGGCGTGGGTCAGGTGCAGTGCGCAGCCGGACCGCCTGGAGATCTCCACCATCTCCGCGTAGCCCTCCAACGCCCCTTTTCCGTAGGAGCGTTGGTGGGGAGCGTGGAAGCCGCCGTAGGCCGCCACCACCGTGCACAGCTCGACCAGCTCGGCGGTGTCCGCGTACATCCCTGGGGTGTAGCTGAGGCCGCTGGACATGCCGACCGCGCCGTCCAGCAGGCCCTTCGCCAACTCCTGTCGCATCCGGTCGAGTTCGACCGGAGTGGGCGGGCGGTCGGCCCAGCCCATGGCGAGCGTCCGCAGCGAGCCGTGCGGCACGAGGTAGCAGGCGTTCACGGCCGGCCGGGTGCGGTCGATCCGGTCCAGGTAGCCGGCGACATCGCGCCAGTCCCAGTCGAGACCAGGCGGATCGCCGTTCCAGCCGGCCAGTTGGCGGCGCAGCGAGGGCAGTGTGGTGTCGTCCACCGGGGCGTAGGAGAGCCCGTCCTGGCCGAGTACCTCGCAGGTGACGCCCTGGGTGACCTTGGCCGGATGCTCGGGTTCGAGGAGGAGGGCCAGGTCGGAGTGGGCGTGCATGTCGATGAACCCGGGAGTGAGGACCAGCCCGCCGGCGTCGACCGTCGTCGGCGCGTCCACGGCCCGGCCGACTCCGGTGATCAGGCCGTCGGCGATCCGGACGTCCGCCCGGTAGCGCTCGGCGCCGGTGCCGTCGACGACCGTCGCCCCCTTGAAGACCACGCTCTCCGCCCGCTCGGATTTCGCCGTTCCCTCCGCCCCGGCCATCAGAAGAACGTCCTGACCAGCCCGGTGATCGTCGGCTCGGCCGCGTCGGCGGAGTCCAGCACCGGGATCGCCGTCCACTTGTCGAAGGCCGTGCACGGATGGGAGACGCCGAGCCGCAGCACCGCGCCGATCGGCGCGAGGTCACCGGCGTCGCGCAGGAAGGCGTGCTGGTCGTTGAGCGCGGTGATCCGGGCCGCCGTACCGGCCAATCGCACGCCACCCCGGACGAGTTGCGGTTCGGGCAGGCCTTCGTCGAAGGGCAGGTCGCGCTTGCCCGCGTCCAACAGCGCCAGTTGCGGTTCGGGCCGGGAGGCGACCCGGGCCCACCCGTGCAGCGCGCCGCGGAAGGGGGCGCCCTGGTCGCCGTGCCGGGCGAGCGGCGAGATGCCCCGGTAGAAGCCGTCGTCGTGGGCGATGTAGGCGCCCGAGCGCAGCACCACCAGGGCTTCCGGCAGGGCGGCCAACTCCTCGACCACCAGGTCGAAGTAGGCGCTGCCGCCGGCCGAGACCACCGGCGGGGTGCCGTCCGGATAGGCGCCGGCGAGCCGGCCGTGCAACGCGCCGAGGGCCTTGAGGTAGCCGCGGACGGTGGCCAGCCCCTCGGCGGTGGCGTCGTGGGCGAGCGCGCCCTCGTATCCGCCGACGCCGGCGAGCCGCAGGGTGGGCGCGCGCAGCACGGCGGCGGCGATCTCGACGGCGGCGTCCACCCCGCGGGCACCGGTCCGCCCGCCCGGGCCGCCGAGCTCGACCAGCACCTCGACCGGGCGCTCGGCCCCGGCGGCGCGCAGCGCCTCGTCCATCAGCCGGACACCCTCGGTGGAGTCGGTCCAGCAGAGGAAGGCGAAGCCCGGATCGGCGGTCAGTTCGGCGGCGAGCCAGGCCAGCCCGGCCGGGTCGAGCAGGGTGTTGGCGAGCAGGATGCGCTGGACGCCGAAGGCGCGGGCGACCCTCACCTGCGGCAGATTGGCGAGGGTGATGCCATGGCTCCCGGCGGCGAGCTGGGCCTGCCACAGGGCGGGGGCCATGGTGGTCTTGCCGTGCGGGGTGAGCGCGACGCCCGCCTTGGCGCACCAGTCGGCCATGGTGCGGACGTTGTGCTCGACGGCGGCGCCGTCGAGGGTGAGCAGCGGGGTGCCGAGGGAGGAGAGGGTCGGTCCGGTGGCGAGCCAGTCCCGGACGGTGTGGCCCCAACTCTCCGGCGGGGCGGCCTTGAACCGCCAGTCGAGCCTCTCGTCGGCCAGCGCCGCCACCGTGTCCTCGGCGATGCCCGGCCCGTCGGCGCTGCTCGCGAACGTCTGCTCCACCCTGTCCTCCATCCGCCGTGTTGCAACATGCGCAACGACGGTTGCACATGTTGGCACCACGGTTCTAGCATCGGCGCCGGATCACGGTCAACGGACCCGACTGGCGGTCAGGCCGGGCCGGCGGCCCGAGGGAACGGCCGCCGCCGACGCCGGACCACAGCCACGGACGGCCGACGACGACGCCGGGCAACGGCCGCACGAGAGGAGCCCCCAGATGCCGCGACAGGACACCCCGGGGCCGACGCCGCCCGGGCCTCCCCCGACGGCCGTGTGCGTGGGCGAGTCGATGGCCGTCCTGCTGCCGGACCGCCCGGGCCCCCTGGAGGCCGTGGAGAGCTTCCGGCTCTCCGTCGGCGGCGCGGAGTCCAACGTCGCCGGGGCGCTGGCCGCACTCGGCGTGCCGACCGCCTGGATCAGCCGGGTCGGTGACGACGGCTTCGGCCGCCGCGTGCTCGCCGAGGTCGCCGCCCGCGGAGTGGACGTGTCCGCCGTCTCCGTCGATCCGCACCGCCCGACCGGCCTCTACCTCAAGGAGGTCGGCGGCGCCACCGGCCACCGGCACGACCTCGGCCCCGGCCGCAGCCGCCTGCACTATCACCGGCGCGGCTCCGCGGCCGCCGCGCTCTCCCCCGCGCTGCTCGCCGACCCGGCCGCCGCCGCGCTGCTGGCCGGCGCCCGGCTGCTGCACCTGTCCGGCATCACCGCCGCCCTCTCCGACGACTGCCTGGCCCTGCTGCGCGCCCTCGTCATCGAGCGCCGGCAGAGCCCGGGGGTCCAGCCGGCCGAAGGCCGCGGGATGGTCAGCTTCGACCTCAACTGGCGTCCCGCGCTGTGGCGCGACCGCGACCCCGCCGTGCTGCCGCCCTGCTGGACGCCGCCGATCTGCTGCTGCTCGGCGCCGATGAGGCGCAGGCGGCCTTCGGCACCGACGATCCCGCCGCGCTGCGCCGCCGCTTCCCCTCCCCCGCCACGGTGGTGGTCAAGGACGCAGCCCGGGTGGTCACTGCCTTGGAGCGGGACGGCACGGCGGTCAGCGAACCGGCGCTGGCCGTCGACGTGGTCGAAGCCACCGGCGCGGGTGACGCCTTCGCGGCCGGTTACCTGGCCGGCACCGTCCGCGGCCTGGACCAACGCCGCCGGCTGCGGCTCGGCCACCTGAGCGCGGCCTGCGCGCTGACCGCCCCCGGCGACCAGGCCGAGCTGCCGGCCGCCCGCGCGGTGGCGGCGCTGCTCGACGCCCCGCCCGCCGACTGGGCGGCCACCCTGGTCACCGCCGAGGGAATCGTCTCCCCGGCGCTCCGGGCCCCGGCACAATGAGCACGACCCCCAGCCCCCTGACCGGAGCCCGAGCCCGATGAGCCAGACCGTCACCCGCGCCCTGCGCGTCCTCGCCCAGCTCGGCGAGGGCGAGCGCTCCCTCGACCAGCTGGCCGAGGTGCTCGGCGTCCACAAGACGACCGTGCTCCGACTCCTCCAGAGCCTGGAGGAGGAACGCTTCGTCTACCGCGACGCGGCCTACCGCTACCACCTCGGCGCGGGCCTGTTCGCGCTCTCGGGCCTCGCCCTGGAACAGCGCGGCATCCGCCGGATCGCCGCCCCGCACCTCGCCGAGCTGAACGCCGCCACCGGCCAGACCGTGCACCTGGCCGCGTACGAGGGCGGAGAGGTGGTCTACATCGACAAGTTCGACTCCCGCCACCCGGTCAGGATGTACTCCCGGATCGGCCTGCGCGCCGCGCTGCACTGCGCCGCCGTCTCCAAGGTGCTGCTGGCGGACCTGCCACTGCCCGAGCGCCGCCGGGTGGTGACCGGGATCGACTTCACGCCGCACACCGAGCGCACCCTCGCCACGCCCGAGGCGCTGCTCGCCGAGCTGGAGAAGGTCGCCGCCCAGGGCTGGGCCCAGGACCACGCCGAGCACGAGTCCTTCATCAACTGCGTGGCCGCACCGATCCGGGACGCCAGCGGCCGGGTGGTCGCCGCCGCCTCCATCTCCGTGCCCGATGTCGTCCTCCCGTACGAGCAGGTGCTGGACCTCCTCCCGCAGCTGCTCGCCACCGCCCGTGCCGTCTCGGCCGACTGCGGCCGGTCCGAGCGAAACTGATGATCCGCCACGACCGAAGGAGCCCTGTGCCCGAGAAGATCGAGATTCGTACCGACGGCGCGCCCGTCCCCGCCTGGATGTTCTCCCAGGGCGTCCGCAAGGGCCCGATCCTGCAGGTGTCCGGTCAGGGCTCGCAGGACCCGGCCACCGGCGAGCTGATCCACCACGGCGATGTGCGGGCCCAGACCCGCCGCACCCTGGAGAACGTCAAGGCCATCGTCGAGGCGGGCGGCGCCACCATCGAGGACGTGGTGATGTTCCGGGTCTACCTCACCAAGCGCGCCGACTTCCCGCTGATGAACGAGGTCTACGCCGAGTTCATCGAGGAGAACATCAAGCCCGGCGGCGTGAAGCCCTGCCGCACCACCGTCTTCGTGGAACTCCCCCGGGAGCCCATGCTGGTGGAGATCGACGCCCAGGCCGTCGTCGTCTGACGCACCGCCCGGTCCCGCACGGCCACCGCGACGTCCGCCTGGTCTTCCGGGAACCCGCCGGTGACACCGAGGACTTCGGCCACCGGATGCACGCCCTGCTGGGCGCCGCCGAGCACGGCCTGCCCGCCCACCGGCACTGACCGGCCCCCGGATCGACCCCGGGAACGGCAGCGGCCGGCCCGGCTCCACGAGGAGTCCTCGTGGAGCCGGGCCGGCCTTGGGCGTGTCCCGCGCCCATGTCCACCGGTGCGGCGATCACCCGGTCGAGCGGTCACCCGACATGACCATCCCGGGCGGTCGATTCGCCCCGCACCAGCGGTGGTTCCTGAAACCCGCGGTCAGAGCAGTGTCCGAGCGGGGGCGGCGTGCGGTCCGACCGGGGTCAGAGCGCGACGCCGTGGGCGCGCAGGTACGCGACCGGGTCGATGTCCGAGCCGTACTCCGGACCGGTGCGGATCTCGAAGTGCAGGTGCGGACCGGTCACGTTGCCGGTGGCGCCGGAGAGGCCGAGCTGCTGGCCGACGGTGACGGTCTGACCGATCTTCACGCCGATCACGGACAGGTGCGCGTACTGGGCGTACTTGCCGTCGGCGAGCTTGATCTCGACCTCGTTGCCGTAGGCGCCGCCGTTGCCGGCCTTCACCACGACACCGTTGGCGACCGCGCGCACCGGGGTGCCGGTGGGGACGACGAAGTCCTGACCGGTGTGGTGCCCGGAGGCCCACATCGAACCGGCCACGCCGTAGGCCTCACCCAGCACCGGGTTGGCCACCGGGGCGACGTAGCCCGAGGTGGCGGCGACCGGCGCGGCGGTGACGGCCTGGGCCGGAGCGGCGGTCTGAACCTGGGTCTGGACCTGGACGCCCGGCTTGGCGGCCTCGGTCTGGGCCTGCACCGGGGCGGCCGGCTTGGCCGGAGCGGCGGGCTCGGCCGGAGCGGCCGGCTTCGGGGCGTCGGCCTGAGCGGTGATCGACAGCTGCTGACCGGGGAAGATCAGGTTCGGGTTGGCGCCGACCACCGAGCGGTTGCGCTCGTACAGCGCGTGCCAGCCGCCCTCGACGTGCTTGGCCTCGGCGATCTTCGACAGCGAGTCACCGCTGACGACGCGGTAGCTCTCCTGGGCGGCGGCCGGGGTGGCGGCCGGGGCGTCCGCGGCGGCGGTGTGCTGCGGCGCCGAAGCGGCCGGGGCAGCGGCGGTGCCGTGGGCCTGGGCGCTCACGGCGGTCACGAGCGGCAGGACGAAGGACACACCGGTGACGGCGGTCGCGATGCCGATGCGGGCGGCGCGGGGCAGGGCGATACGACGGGCCTGAGCAGGCATGGAATTTTCCTCTCCGACGCCTGCGAGGTGAGCTGTCGGGTTCGGGCTGGAGTTGCCCGGCCGCATGCGCGGCTTCACCCCTAGCCGGTCCTGGACGTTCGCGCCGAGAAGCGCGCAGTCCGGTCCGGCGACTTACCTGTGGGTCCCCCGCTCCTGCCGTACAGAGCTCAGTTCGAACCGCCGGGCAGCGGCAGGACTCGGCGTTCCACCCGGTGGATCCGCCCGGGCTGGCCGGGCGGTCGCTGAACTAAAACTCATCCGTTCGAGTGAAGCAATGTCGATCTCTTGAACGCACAACGATCCCCCGCCGGACGGTGACCCTCCGCATGGCCGACCACACCGTACGTACACAATCCAAACACGCGGCGCCACTGATCCATGACCCTGCGGCGAACTCGGCCGCGGACGGCGACCGTCCGCTCACGCACCGTTCGGAACGGACACACCGCCCGGTGACCCTTGTCACGTGCACCCCGTGGGGCGCAGGATCAGCCCGTGGCCACCTCAAAGGCCGGCACCCTGCGCCTGAGCACCGCGCGGGGTCGCTGGGTGCTCCTGGCAACCGTGCTCGGCTCCAGCATGGCGATGCTCGACGGCACCGTGGTGAACGTCGCGCTGCCCCGGATCGGCACCGACCTCGGCGCCTCCCTGGCGTCCCTGCAATGGACGCTGAACGCCTATCTGCTCACCCTGGCGGGCCTGATCCTGCTCGGCGGAGCACTCGGCGACCGGTACGGCAGGCGCCGCGTCTTCCTGATCGGCGTCATCTGGTTCGCCGCCGCGTCCGCCGCCTGCGCCGCCGCCCCGAACATCCAGGTGCTGATCATCTCCCGGGCCGTCCAGGGCATCGGCGGGGCGCTGCTCACCCCCGGCTCGCTCGCCATGCTCCAGGCCGTCTTCGACCCTGACGACCGCTCGGCCGCAGTGGGCCTGTGGTCCGGCCTCGGCGGGGTGTCCGCGGCCGTCGGCCCCTTCCTCGGCGGCTGGCTGGTGGACGGGCCCGGCTGGCGCTGGATCTTCCTGCTGAACCTGCCGCTGGCCGCCGCCGTGGTCGCGGTGACCTCCCGCTACGTCCCCGAGAGCCGCGACGAGTCCGCCTCCGGCCGCTTCGACGTGCCCGGCGCCCTGCTCGCCGCGCTCGCCCTCGGCGCCGTCACCTACGCGCTCACCGCCGCCGGGGAGGGCCTGTCCCCCGCCGTCTGGCTCACCGGCGCGTCCGGCCTGCTGCTCGGGGCCGCCTTCGTCGCCGTCGAACGCCGGGCACCCGAGCCGATGCTGCCGCTCGGCCTGTTCTCCTCCCGGCTGTTCACCGCCGTCAACCTGGTCACCCTCTGCGTCTACGCGGCGTTCAGCGGGGTGTTCTTCCTGCTGGTGGTGCAGTTGCAGATCGTGTCCGGCTTCAGCCCGCTGGTCTCCGGCTTCGCCCTGGTGCCGATCACGGTGCTGATGCTGGCCCTGTCGGCGCGCGCCGGGCGCCTCGGCAAGCGGATCGGCCCGCGCGTCCCGCTCACCGTCGGCCCGCTGCTGTGCGCCGCCGGCGTGCTGCTGATGCTGCGCATCGGCCCCGGCTCCTCCTACTGGGTGGACGTGCTGCCCGCCGTCGCGGTGATGGGCAGTGGGATGACCCTGCTGGTGGCGCCGCTGACCGCCACGGTGCTGGCGGCCGTCGACGTACGGCACGCGGGCATCGCCAGCGGCGTCAACAACGCCGCCGCCCGCGCCGCCGGCCTGCTCGCGGTGGCCGCCCTCCCCGCGCTGGCCGGGCTGAGCGGCGACGCCTACCGGGTGCCGTCCGCGGTGGACTCCGCCTTCCACACCGCGATGCTGATCTGCGCGGGCCTGCTGGCCGGCGGCGGGCTGATCGCCTCCGCCACCGTCCGCGGCAACGTGCTCGCGCCCGAGGACCGCCCGGTCGCCGAGCCGGACTGCGCATGGAACTGCGGCACCACCCCGCCGCTCGACCCGGGCCACGTCCACACGCACGAGGGCCCCGCCACCGGTCCGGCGGCAGGGCCCACGAAGGACTGACGAAGCGTCAGAGGATGTCGCCGGGAGCATACTTGGCGGCCTCCGGGTAGGCGGCCGCGACGGCCTCCACCCGGCGGACCACCTCGGCGACCTGGGCGCCGGCCGCACCGGTGAAGGAGAGCTTGTCGGCCAGCAGCGCGTCCAGTGCGGCCCGGCCCAGCGGGATCCGCTCGTCGGCGGCCAGCCGGTCCAGCAGCTCGTTCTCCCGGGCGCCCGCGCGCATCGCCAGCGCGGAGGCGACGGCGTGCTCCTTGATGACCTCGTGTCCGGTCTCCCGACCGACGCCCGCGCGCACCGCGCCCATCAGCACCTTGGTGGTGGCCAGGAACGGCAGGTAGCGGTCGAGCTCGGCCTCGACCACGGCCGGGAAGGCGCCGAACTCGTCCAGCACGGTCAGGAAGGTCTCCAGCAGGCCGTCGAAGGCGAAGAAGGCGTCCGGCAGCGCGACCCGGCGCACCACCGAGCAGGAGACGTCGCCCTCGTTCCACTGGTCGCCGGCCAGCTCGCCCGTCATCGACGCGTAGCCGCGCAGGATCACGGCCAGGCCGTTGACGCGCTCGCACGAGCGGGTGTTCATCTTGTGGGGCATCGCGGAGGAGCCGACCTGCCCCTCCTTGAAGCCCTCCGTCACCAGCTCGTGGCCGGCCATCAGGCGGATGGTCTTGGCCAGGCTGGACGGCGCGGCGGCAAGCTGGACGAGGGCGGTGAGCACCTCGAAGTCCAGCGAGCGCGGGTAGACCTGGCCGACGCTGGTCAGCACGTTGTCGAAGCCGAGGTGCGCGGCGACCCGGCGCTCCAGCTCGGCCAGCTTGTCGGTGTCGCCACCGAGCAGGTCCAGCATGTCCTGGGCGGTGCCGACCGGGCCCTTGATCCCGCGCAGCGGGTAGCGGGCGATCAGCTCCTCCAGGCGGCGGAAGGCGACCAGCAGCTCGTCGGCGATCGACGCGAAGCGCTTGCCGAGGGTGGTGGCCTGGGCGGCCACGTTGTGCGAACGGCCGGCCATGACCAGCTCGGAGTGCTGGGCGGCGAGGCTCGCGAGGCGCACCAGCACGGCCACCGTGCGGTCCCGCACGTGCTCCAGGGACTGGCGGATCTGCAGCTGCTCGACGTTCTCGGTCAGATCCCGGGAGGTCATGCCCTTGTGGATCTGCTCGTGGCCGGCGAGCTCGCTGAACTCCTCGATCCGGGCCTTCACGTCGTGGCGGGTGATCCGCTCCCGGGCGGCGATCGAGCCGAGGTCGACCTGGTCGATCACCCGCTCGTAGTCGGCGACGGCGTCGGCCGGCACCTCGATACCCAGGTCCTGCTGGGCCTTCAGGACGGCGAGCCACAGGTGGCGCTCGAGGACCACCTTGTGCTCGGGGGACCACAGCTGGGCCAGGGTCGCCGAGGCGTACCGGGAGGCCAGGACATTGGGGATCTGGGGCTTCGCGCTCACGCTTCGCAAGCCTAACAGCCGAGGTCACGCCGATCGTCGGCGGGCGGACGGCCCGCTACTGCTGTGCGCCGCCCGTCCGGCCGGCCAGCACCGGCAGGACCTGCGCGCAGATCGAGTGCAGGGCGACCCGCTGCTCGTCGGTCATCGCCTCGAAGGCCTGGTGGGTGCGGCCCATCTCGCTGCGGATGCGGTTCAGGATCTCCCGGCCCTCGTCGGTGATCACCACGATCTTCACCCGGCGGTCACCGGCCGCCGCCTCCCGGTTGGCCAGGCCCAGCGTCTCCAGCCGGTCCACGATCCCCGTCACGTTCGACGCGTCACAGCCCAGTCGCCCGGCCAGCGCCCGCATCGGCACCGGCTCCTGCACCGCGCCCAGCGCCTTGGCCTGCGAGGAGGAGAGCCCGTGCCGGGCCGCGGCCGCCGCGAAGTCCTGGAAATACGCGGCGCCGACGGCGGCCAACGCCTCCATCAGCTCGGCGTTGGTCGGTACGGTCGTCGTCGAGGTCGAACCCATGGGGCCAGGGTACGGCCAAGTGCTTCAGTAACTCAAGCTTTGACCACGGCAACCGTCGGCGAGCCGCCTCACAGTCCCGCCGTTCGGCGTCCGCGCGGACTCACCGAGCAGGCGCCGAGCACCCGCCGGGCGGCCTCAGAGCACCAGCTGGTCGAACAGCCGCCGCAGCTCGGCGTCCGGGTCCGCGGTCAGCCCGGTGTGCACCGGCCCCGGCTGGACGATCGCGCTGCGCGGTGCGGTCAGCCAGCGGAACCGCTGCCCGGGGCTGTCCGACGCCGCCGGACCGGCCGACGGGCCGCCCAGGCAGACCGCCTCGATCCCCTGCAGGGCCCGCCGCACCCCGTGCACGTCCGCCACCGGGTCCAGCGCCAGCA
This sequence comes from Kitasatospora sp. NPDC029312, assembly GCF_055569215.1. Classification (NCBI taxonomy): domain Bacteria; kingdom Bacillati; phylum Actinomycetota; class Actinomycetes; order Kitasatosporales; family Streptomycetaceae; genus Kitasatospora; species Kitasatospora sp. NPDC029312. Next base: position 94,837 of record NZ_JBVHXY010000020.1, read on the forward strand.
GCCGGGCCTGGTCCAGGTGCGTGCGCGCGGCCAGATGGGCGCTGTGCCGGCAGTACAGCAGCACCCCGACGTTGACGCACTCGCCCCGCTCGACCCTCGGCACCGCACGGATCACGGCGTACTCGTAGTCGTGCAGCTCCACCACGGCCGGGAGCCCGGCCGGGAGCCCGGCCGACAGCCCCGTCGACCGTCCGGTCGGCATCGGCTCGGTCATGCGGGCACCTCCGGCAGCCAGTCACGCGGACCGGCCAGTCGCCCGGTCAGCTGGGAACGGTACGCGGCGCGCACCTCCTCGGGCGAGTCGAAGCCGAACTCGTCCACCAGCCAGACCTCGGGGATCTGCGCCACCGCCGCCTCGACCGCCGCCTCCGCGAGCGGCGCCAGCGCCTTGTCCGCCGCCACCAGGTCCGGGCGGGCGCGTAGCAGCGCGTGGTCGGAGGCGTCGTACGGACGGCGCACCCACGCGGCGGCGCCCGCCCAGTTGTGGTGGAAGATCAGGCTCGCGCCGTGGTCGATCAGCCGCAGCCCGCCGGTCGCCACCAGCAGGTTGGGGTTGCGCCAGGAGCGGTCGACATTGCCGATCAGCGCGTCGAACCAGAGCACCTGCCCGGCGAGTTCGGGGTCCACCTCGAAGCAGAGCGGATCGAAGTTGAGCGCGCCGCTGACGAAGGCCATCCCGAGGTTGGTGCCACCGCTGGCCCGCATCTGGTCCTGGATCTGGTGGTCGGGCTCGCTGCGCGCGAGCACCGGGTCCAGGTCGACGGCCACCAGCTCCGGCACCGGCAGTCCGAGCCGCCGGCCCAACTCCCCGGCCAGCACCTCCGCCACCAACGCCTTCCGGCCCTGCGCCGCGCCGACCCATTTCAGCGCGTACAGCCGCCGGTCGTCGGCCTCGACCAGGCCCGGCATCGAGCCGCCTTCTCGCAGTGGCGTCACGTACCGGACCGCCGTCACCTCGGGGAGCACGCCCGACAGCTTATCGGTGCGCCCGGCACCGACGTGCGCACCGGTCCCGCGGCCCGTGCCCGCGTCACACCAGCCCCATCGGCACCCCCTACCTCAGACGCCCTCTCCCGGTGGCAGCCGCCGCTGCTCCGTGCGAGTGTGGCGGACAGTAATGGGGACTCTGACGACCTGCACGACAAAGGGATGAGCGATGGAACGACCTCGGATCCTGATCGTGGGCGGTGGCTTCGCCGGCCTGGAGTGTGCGCGCCGCCTCGAACGCAAGCTCTCGCCGTCGGAGGGCGAGATCTCGCTGGTCACGCCGTTCAGTTACCAGCTCTATCTCCCCCTCCTCCCCCACGTCGCGGCCGGCGTCCTCACCCCCCAGTCCGTGGCCGTGTCCCTGCGCCGTTCCCTGCGCCGCACCCACATCGTCCCCGGCGGTGCCATCGGTGTGGACCCGGCGTCCAAGGTCTGCGTCGTCCGCAAGATCACCGACGAGGTGGTCGCGCAGAAGTACGACGTCCTGGTGCTCACCCCCGGCAGCGTCACCCGCTCCTTCGACATCCCCGGGCTGACCGACTACGCCCGCGGCATGAAGACGCTCGCCGAGGCGGCGTACATCCGCGACCACGTGATCGCCCAACTCGACCTCGCCTCGGCCACGGTGGACCAGCGGGAGCGCGAGTCCCGGCTGCAGTTCGTGGTGGTCGGCGGCGGTTACGCAGGCACCGAGACGGCCGCCTGCCTGCAGCGCCTCACCACCGCCGCCGCCCGCCGCTACCCGCGGCTGGACGCCCGGCAGATCAAGTGGCACCTGATCGACATCGCCCCGAAGCTGATGCCCGAACTCGGCGACCCGCTGGGCAACGCCGCCCTGGAGATCCTGCGGGGCCGCGGCATCGAGGTGTCCCTGGGCGTCTCGGTGGCGGAAGTCGGCGCCGAGACGGTCAAGTTCACCGACGGCCGGGTGCTGCCCTGCCGCACGCTGATCTGGACCGCCGGGGTGGCCGCGAGCCCGCTGATCGGCACCCTGGACGCGGAGACCGTCCGTGGTCGGCTCGCCGTGACGGCGGAGATGCGGGTGCCGCAGTTCGAGGGCGTGTTCGCGCTCGGCGACGCGGCGGCCGTCCCGGACCTCGCCAAGGGCGACGGCGCGGTCTGCCCGCCGACCGCCCAGCACTCGGCCCGGCAGGGGCGCGCGGTGGCCGACAACGTGATCGCCTCGCTCCGCCACCAACCGCTGGAGCCGTACTACCACAAGGACCTGGGCCTGGTGGTCGACCTCGGCGGCAAGGACGCGGTCTCCAAGCCGATCGGTGTCGAACTGCACGGAGTGCCCGCCCAGTTGGTCGCCCGCGGCTACCACCTGATGGCGATGCGCACCAATGTGGCCAAGTTCCGGGTGGGTGCGAACTGGCTGCTCAACGCGACCGCCGGGGACGACTTCGTCCGCACCGGGTTCCTCGCCCGCCAGCCCGCGCGGCTGCGCGACTTCGAGTACACCGACGCCTATCTGACGAAGGATCAGGTACGCGCTCACGCCCAGTCCCTGCTGGCCAAGGGCTGATCCGGCACGCCGATCCGGACCGCCGATCATGCCCCCGGTGGCCCGCCGCGAAGCACGGACGGCGGCGGGCCACCGGGGGCAGGCGTGTCAGCGCGCGGTCAGGTACATCCCGCTCGCGTCCTTCCCCGCCGTGTTGCGGCAGGCGTAGTTCCCGCCGCTCTGGGCCCACAGCAGGGTCAGGCAGCGGCCGAGCGCCAGCTGCCCGTAGTAGTTCGGGTGCATCGACTCCTGCAGCTCGCCCTGGGTGGTGTTGAGCCCGCCGTCCAGGAACCGCGCCCACTCGCTGCCGGTCGCGGACGGAGCGGTGCCCGTGGTCGGCTGCCCGGTCGCCGTCGAGCAGACCTCACGGCCCTGCAGCATGTCGGACAGGTCCAGGAACTGGACCCCCTTCGCCGCCGCCACCCCGGCCAGCGCCTGGGAGATCTGCGGGACCATCGAGTCGCGCGCCCAGTCGGCGTCGCCGTCCCAGAACGGGCAGCCGCCGGTGTCCGAACGGCTCCAGCCGCTCTCCGGGTAGCGCATCTCGGCGCTGCGCGGGATCGGCGACGGATAGGACTGCAGCACCAGCCGGTAGTCCGACGGGGCGTAGCCGGCGGCGGTCATCACCGCGCGGATCTCGTCGATCGCCTTGCCGACCCCGGCCATCGCGGCGGGCATCTTGGAGTCGATCGAGGACTGCGCCGAGTCGTGGCAGTACGAGTACCAGATCAGGTAGTCCTGCACGCAGTCGGAGATGATGCTGCCGAAGCCCAGGTCATTGCCGCCGATCGACAGGGTGATCAGCTTGACGTTGTTCTGCCGCGCCACGGTGGCGAGTTGGTCGGCCTGCGGGGCCTCGCCCTTGAACGACTGGCCGCCGTCGACAGCGCGGAAGACGTTCGCGGCCACGGCTCCGGAACAGGCCAGGTCGATCCGGTTCTGGGCGACCGTCGACGCGCCGAGCACCTCGGCGACGTCGGAGCGGTCGCAGCCGCTCGCCGCCGTGGCGCCGTAGACCACCGACGGGTCGGCCGAACTTCCGTTCCAAGCCCGGTCGGTGCCGTTGTGGCTGCCGCTGGCGCCGGCGGCGTTGCCCATCCAGCGCCCGGCCTCGCCGGAGATGTAGCTGTCGCCGAGCGTCACACTCGCCGTGGGTCCGGAGGGGACGGCGGCCGGGGCGGCCGAAGCCGGTGCGGCGACGGCCAGTCCTGCCATGGTCAGCGGCAGGGCGAAGGCTGCGGCGAGCAGCCGACGGGTGAGTCGAGAGGCGCTGCGGGCGACACTCGAGCGGTTTTCGGGCACGACGGAACTCCTGCGGCTCGGTCTCCCCGCCGTGTGGGGCACGGGAAGACGCGTAGGTGGGGGTGAGCCGCCGGCCGGTGGCGCGATGAAGATGACATGGCCTCGGCCGCCGCCGCTAGGCGTGTGCGCCAGGTTTCCGCATTTGTTACCGACGGGTTCGGACCAAGCCCGCCCGGCGGCCCCGACAGCCCGCGTCACCGCCCCCGGAACCCGCCGGCAGCCCCGGCAGCCCCGCTCACACCAGCCGCGACCCGGCCCCGCCCGATCCGAGCACCTCCGCGAGGTCGGCAGCCAGCCGCCGCGCGTCGGCCGCCTCCAGCCGCGCCGTGGTGAACCGCAGCCCGGGCGGCGACTGGATCCGGTACCGCGCACCCGGCGCCGGGACCCAACCGCGCTGCACGAGCGCCGCCAGCGCCGAGGTCTCGTCCGGCACCGGAACCCACACGTTCAGCCCGCTCTCCCCGTGCGCCGCGATGCCACGTGCCGCCAGTTCGCCCAGCAACGCGTCCCGCCGCTCCCGGTAGACGGCCGCCACCCGCGCGACCGGCGCCGCGTCGCCGCGCCACAGTTCGGCGACGGTGCGCTGGAGCAGGTGGCTGACCCACCCCGCGCCCAGCCGTAGCCGTCCGGCCACCCGGGCGATCGTCTCCTGGTCCCCGACCGCCACCGACACCCGCAGGTCAGGCCCGTACGCCTTGGCCGCCGAACGCACCACCACCCAGTGCCGCGGCCCGGCGCCGGCCAGCGGGTGGTACGGCTGGTCGACCATGCCGTGCCCGTGGTCGTCCTCGATCAGCAGCACCCCTGGGTGCCCGGCCAGGACGGCCCGCAGCGCCTCGGCCCGCCGGGCGGTGAGCGCCGCGCCGGTCGGGTTCTGGGCGCGACTCGTGACCACCACCGCGCGGGCGCCCCCGGCGAGGGCCGTCGCCAGCGAGTCGGGCAGCGGGCCCTCGTCGTCCAGCCGCACCGGCGCGGGCCGCAGTCCCATCGCGGGCAGCAGGTCGAGCAGGCTGCCCCAGCCCGGGTCCTCGACCGCCACCGCGTCGCCGGGGCGCAGGTGGGCGCCGAGAGTGCGCTCGATGGTGTCCAGGGATCCGGAGGCGACCACGACCGGGCCGCCGGGCAGCCCGTCGGCCTCGAAGGAGGCGCTGGCCAGCGCGAGCAGTCCGGCGTCGACGTCCGGGTGCCCGTAGAGCACGGGCTCGGCCTTCGCGGCCTCGGCGGCGGCCGCGAGGGCCTGGGCGAGGTCGGGCAGCAGGGCCGGGTCCGGGTTGCCGGCGGACAGGTCGCGGGCGTGCGGGGGGACGGGGATGCGGATCTGGTCGCGGGGGGTGAGCGCGGGGCGGGGCAGGATGCGGCTGCCCTTGCGGCCGGCCGTCTCGATCACGCCCCGGTCGCGCAGCAGCCGGTAGGCGGCGGCCACGGTGTTGGGGTTGACGCCGAGTTCGGCGGCCAGGTCGCGCAGCGGGGGCAGGGCCGTTCCGGGCGCGAGCCGCCCGCTGCTCACGCCCTGCTCGACGTGGGCCGCGATTTCGCTGGCGCGACGCCCTTTCAGCGGATAGTCTCCTAGCACAAAGTAGATTATGCACTAGTACATAGAGGTTTGTCATGCCGGACACGCCGACCGACGGCGCCACGCAGCCCAGCAGCGGCGCCACCTACTCCCGCACCCCCCGCACCACCCCGACCCGGTACAAGGACCGCGCCACCTGGGAGCGGGAGGCGATCCACGCCATCCTCGACAGCGCCTACATCTGCCACCTCGGCTTCGTGGCCGACGGTGCCCCGGTCGTGCTGCCGACGATCTTCGCCCGGGTCGGCAGCCGGCTGTACGTCCACGGCTCCACCGGCAGCCGTCCGCTGCGCGGCGCCTCCGCCGACCAGGGCATGCCGGTCTGCGTCACCGTGACCCAGGTCGACGCCCTGGTGCTGACCAAGTCCGCCTTCAACCACTCGGTCAACTTCCGCTCGGTGGTCGCCCACGGCACCGCCCACCAGGTCACCGACCCCGAGGAGCTGGACGCCGCACTGGCCGCCCTGGTCGACCACGCCGTCCCCGGCCGCTCCGGCGAGGTCCGCCCGGCCAACGCCAAGGAACTCGCCGCGACGGCCGTGATCCGGCTGGAGCTGGACGAGGTCTCGGCCAAGACCCGTGCGGACGGCGCCGACGACGACCCCGAGGATGCCGACCTGCCGTACTGGTCCGGCCTGATCCCGGTCACCACCGTGCACGGCACGCCCGTTCCGTACGACGAGTCCGTCCCGCTGCCCGCGCACCTGCGCGGCTACCCCCGCTGAGAAAGGGTCGTTCCGATGCTGATCAGGTCCTGGGACCGCGGGGACGAGGACGAATGGCGCGCCTGGCTGGCCCAGGGCCGCGACTTCGGCCTGCTCGCCGCCAACGGCGGCCCCGACGCGGGCCCGGTGCTGGTCCCGACGCACTTCCTGCTGGACGCCGAGCGCGGTGAGATCCTGCTCCACCTGGCGGCTCCCAACCCGCTGCTGGCCGCCGTCCGGGCCGATCCGAACGTCACCCTCGCGGTCACCGACGGCTACGCCTTCGCCCCCGGCCACTGGCGCGGTGCGCCCGGCACGCCGACCAGTTACTACGCCTCGGTCCACTTCCACTGCACCGCCGAGATCGTCGAGTCCGCCGCGGGCAAGGCGGAGATCCTCAACCGCCAGCTGGCGCACTTCCAGCCGGAGACCCCGGAGGTCCGGGTGGTCCCCGGCGGGGGCGAGCTCGCCCGGCAGCTGCCCGGGCTGCGCGGACTCCGGCTGACGGTGCGGGAGGTGCGGGCCAAGTTCAAGTACGACGACAAGAAGCCCGCCGAGGCGCAGCACGCGATCGCCGAGCGCCTCGCCGAACGCGCCGCCGGCCCCGGTCGCGGCCGCGACCACTACGCCGGCGCCCGGACGGAACTGCTGCGGCGTCACCAACGGCGCACGGCCGCGGGGCGCGCCGAGGACTGACCCGGCGTCACCCGTTCGGCCCTCAACTGAGGCGGCTCGGCCGCCGCGCTGCTCGAATGTGAGACGAGCCCTGCCCTGCCGTCGGTGCGGGCCCGTCGACTTCGGGGAGCGTGTGTGTCCACAATCCACCATCAGCGGGCTTCCGGCGAGGCCCACCTCGGGCACGTGGTGTTCATCTCCGCGGCGGCCGCCATGGGCGGCTTCCTGTTCGGCTACGACAGCGCGGTGATCAACGGCGCGGTGACGGGCATCCAGAAGCACTTCGCGGTGGGCCACGGCACCACCGCGTTCGTGGTGGCCATCGCGCTGCTCGGCTCGGCCGTCGGCGCGGTGGCCGCCGGCCGGCTGGCCGACCACCTGGGCCGGGTGCGCACGATGCTGCTGGCCGCCGTGCTGTTCGCGGCCAGCGGCATCGGCTCGATGTTCCCGCCGAACATCGAGGTGCTGGCCTGCTGGCGCGTGATCGGCGGCATCGCGATCGGCATCGCCTCGGTGATCGCGCCCACCTACATCGCCGAGGTGGCCCCGACCGCCTACCGCGGCCGGCTCGCCTCCTTCCAGCAGATGGCGATCGTGCTCGGCATCACCGTCTCCCAGCTCGCCAACTGGGCGCTCAACCAGGCCGCCGGCGGCGAGTCCACCGGCCACCTCGGCGGCGTCCAGGCCTGGCAGTGGATGCTCGGCGTCGAGACCATCCCAGCCCTGGTGTACGGCCTGATGGCGCTGGCCATCCCGGAGTCCCCGCGCTATCTGATCGCCGACCGCCGCGAGGCGCAGGCCCGCAAGGTGCTGGTCGAGGTCGAGGGCGAGGCCGTCGACCTGGACGCCCGGGTGGCGGAGATCCGCGGGGTGCTGGCGTCCACCCACAAGCCCCGGCCGCGGGACCTGCTCGGCGGCCGCTTCGGCCTGCTGCCGATCGTCTGGGTCGGCATCGGCGCCTCGGTGTTCCAGCAGTTCGTCGGCATCAACGTGATCTTCTACTACTCCTCCTTCCTGTGGCAGTCGGTCGGCATCAACGAGTCCAACTCGCTGCTGATCAGCCTCTCCACCTCGATCATCAACGTGGTCGGCACGGTGATCGCGATGGGACTGGTGGACCGGATCGGCCGGAAGCCGCTGGCCCTGGCTGGCTCCACCGGCATGGCGATCGCGCTGGGCGCGGCCGCCTGGGCGTTCTCCTACCGGCACGGCACGGGAGACACCGCGACCCTCGACAACACCCACGCCACCGTCGCGCTGGTCGCCGCGCACGTCTTCGTGCTCTGCTTCGCCTTCTCCTGGGGCGTGGTGGTCTGGGTGCTGCTCGGCGAGATGTTCCCCAACCGGATCCGCGCGCTGGCCCTGTCGGTCGCCGCCTCGGCCCAGTGGATCGCCAACTGGGCGATCACCGTCAGCTTCCCGGACCTCGCCGACTGGAACCTCGCCGCGACGTACGTGATCTACGCGGCCTTCGCGCTGCTCTCCATCCCGTTCGTGGCCTTCTGCATCAGGGAGACCAAGGGCCGCGCCCTGGAGGAGATGGGCTGAGCAGCCTGCCCCCGCACGCACGACGTCGCACGCGCCCACGCCGCACGCACCCATGCCGCGCGCGGCCCGACCCACCGAGAGGAAGCCATGCCTGACCAGCGCGGCTCCCGGCAGAACGTCACCTTCCCGAGCAACGGCCGCACGGCTCACGGGTACCTGGCCCGCCCTCCGCAGGGGGTCGGGCCGGGACTGGTCGTGGTGCAGGAGTGGTGGGGGCTCACCTCGCACATCGCGGACATGGCCGACCGCTTCGCCGCCGAGGGGTTCACCGTCCTCGCCCCCGACCTGTTCGGCGGCGCCACCACCCACGACCGCGCCGAGGCCGCGCGCCTCAAGCGCGAGCTGCCGGTCGAGCGGGCCGTCGAGGACCTCTCGGGCGCCGTCGACCACCTGCTGTCCCTGGACGGCGTGGTCGGTGACGCGGTCGGCGCGGTCGGCTTCTGCATGGGCGGCGGCTTCGCCCTGCTGCTGGCCACCCGGTGCGGGGACGACGTGGCCGCCGTCGTCTCCTTCTACGGCCTCCCGCCGGACCCGGACTTCGACTACCGCGGTCTGACGGCCCACGTCCTCGGGCACTTCGGCGAGCTCGACGGCTCGATCCCGATGTCCGCCGTGGACGAGGCCGCGATCCGGATCGGTGAGGCCACCGACGTCCGGCCGGAGATCCACTTCTACCCGGCCGGGCACGCGTTCATGAACGACGAGAACACCCTCGGCACCTACGACGCCCTGCAGGCCCGGATCGCCTGGCGGCGCACCGTCACCTTCCTCCACGGCCACCTCGGCTGACGGCGCCCCGCCCCCTGGGCGAGCCGGGCCGGGGCGGCCGCCGTGGCACCCAGGACGCACCGGAGCCCGTCCACGCGCCCGCGCCCGCGTCGTGAGCGCCCTGTGCGCCCCGCGTGCGCCTGCCGCCGAGCAACCAGTGGTGCCCCCGGTTCGTCCCACCGGGTAGGACACACCATCCACTTGGGGGCCACCGGTGCCGAAGCCACTGCTGTTCCTGGACGTCGACGGAGTGCTGAACCCGGTTTGTCCGCACCCTGACGCCGGGTTCGACTCCCACACCCTGCTCGGCTACGCCGTCCTGCTCGCCGCCAAGCACGGCCAGTGGCTGCGCGAACTCGCCGGCACCTACGAACTGGTCTGGGCCACCACCTGGGAGGAGCACGCCAACACCCACATCGCCCCGGCGATCGGCCTGGACCCGCTGCCCTTCGTGCGCTTCACCGGATACGTCCCACAGCCCGGAGACCCACGCGTCCCGCTGATGGAGCTGTTCTCCGCCCGCAAGTGGGCGCCGCTGCTGCGCTACGCCGGAGGCCGTCCGTTCGCCTGGGTGGACGACGTCATCCCGCCCCGGCTGGTCCGCAGGTCGCTCTGGCGCCGCGACCGGCTGCTGCTGCCGATCGACCCGGGCCAGGGTCTGGAGCGCCGGCACGTCGACCGGCTGCTGGCCCGGCCGCCGCGCGGTCAGTCGCCGACGGTCGGCCCAGCCCCGCTCGGCGGATCCGCGCTCGGGAGCTCCGCCGTCAGGGGGTCGGCAGCCAGCTGACGTGCCCGGCGAGCAGCGCGTACCCGACGAAGGCCACCGTGTCGATCAGCGCGTGCGCCGCCACCAGCGGCATCACCCGCCCCCAGCGCCGGTAGAGCAGGCAGAACACCGCCCCCATCACCATGTTCCCGACCAGCCCGCCGACCCCCTGGTACAGGTGGTACGAGCCGCGCAGCACCGAACTCGTCACCAGCGCGGCCGGCCAGGACCACCCCGACTGCCCCAGTCGGCGCAGCAGATAGCCGAGGACGACGACCTCCTCCAGGATCGCGTTCTGCCAGGCCGACAGCACCAGCACCGGCACCCGCCACCACACGTCCGGCAGGCCCGAGGGCGCGACCGTCAGGTTGTACCCGGCCGCCTGCGAGGCCAGGTACAGCGCCAGTCCGGTGCCCCCGATCGCCGCCGCGACGGCCGCCCCCCGGCCGAGGTCGCCCAGTTTCCGCCCGAGGTCGAAGCCCAGCACCCGCAACGACGTGCCCTCGCGCACCAGCAGGTAGCCGACCAGAACGACGGGCATCAGTCCGCGCCCGATGTAGTACAGCTGCCACACCAGGTCCAGCCAGGGCCGCCCGGGCGCGCGGGAGGCGTTCAGCGTGGCGACCTGCTGGCCGAGCTGGAGCGGTTCGGTGAGCGAGCCCGCGAAGCTGATCAGCGCGCTGATCCCGCTGGCCCCGAGGGAGAGCCCGAGGACGATCAGCAGCTCCACGCCGAGCAGCCGGCGGGTGGTCTGCTCGGTCTCCGGCGCGGTCGGGCGGGTGATCACGGGCGCTCCAGCGGACGGATGATCGCTCCGGCCGTCGGCCGACCGCCGGAGCGATCATCCTGACACAGCGGCCGGGCTACCCCACCGGCCAGGTGTGCACCGGCTCGCCGCCGCGCATGTGCTCCGCGTAGCGCCTGGTCATCGCCGCGAGCGCGGCCGGCCGGTCCATCCCGTACTGCTCGCGCAGCCGGTGGAAGGTGGCGCTCTGCCAGGCCGCGCCGTTGGTCCGGCGCAGACAGCGCTGCTCGATGATCCCCAGGTAGCGGTCCCGGTCGGCGGGCTCGACACCCCACTCGTCCAGCCCCTGGTAGGCCATCGGCAGCAGTTCGCCCAGCACCAGGTCGACGGCGGAGATCGTCTGCAGCCCGCCACCGCGGCCGGCCCGGCCGGAGCGCGGCCACTGGAACACCGCGTCGATGCCGTACCGGGCGCCCTGGCGGAAGTTCTCGTCCGCCCGCTCGAACGGCAGCCGGGTCCAGACCGGCCGGGGCTGCTCGGCGAGCACCCGCACCAGCCCGTAGTAGAAGGCGGCGTTGGCGAGGGTGTCGGCCACCGTCGGCCCGGCCGGCAGCACCCGGTTCTCCACCCGCAGGTGCGCCACCCCGCCCGACACGTCGTAGATCGGCCGGTTCCACCGGTAGATGGTGCCGTTGTGCAACCGCATCTCGGCGAGCCTGGGCGCCCCGCCGGAGGTCAGCACCTTCATCGGGTCCTCGTCGTCGCAGATCGGCAGCAGTCCCGGGAAGTAGCGCAGGTTCTCCTCGAACAGGTCGTACACCGAGTCCACCCAGCGCTCGCCGAACCAGGTGATCGGACGCACGCCCTGGGCCTTGAGTTCGGCCGAACGGGTGTCACAGGCCTGCTGGAAGAGCACCGGTCGGGTCTCCCGCCACAGTTCTCGGCCGAACAGGAACGGGGAGTTCGCGCCCATCGCCAGCTGCGGGCCGCAGATCGCCTGGGCGGCGTTCCACACCGAGGAGAACCGCTGCGGCGTCACCTGCAGGTGCAGCTGCAGCGAGGTCGCGGCGGCCTCCGCCACCATGGTGATCGACTCGAGCTGGAGGTGCTCGACGCCCTCGATGTCCAGCGCGATGTCCTCGCCGCGGGCGGCCAGTATCTGGTCGCTGAGCAGGCTGTACCGCTGGTTGTGGCTCATCGCGTCCAGCCCGGTGTGGTCGTGCTCCAGGGTCGGCAGGATGCCCACCATGACGATCCGGGCGCCGGCCTCGACCGCCCGCCGGTCCGCGTAGCGCAGCCCGGTGTCGATCTCCTCGCGCAGTTCCTCGAAGACGTGCCCGCAGAGCCGATGCGGCACGATGTTCACCTCGATGTTGAACCGGCCCAGCTCGGTCTGGAAGTCGCTGGAGCCGATCTCGCTGAGCACCTGGGCGTTGCGCATCACCGGCAGGCCTTGTTCGTCGGCCAGGTTGAGCTCGATCTCCAGGCCCATCACCGCCCGCGGCCGGTCGAAGCGGTCCTCGCGCAGCATCCGCCCGAGCGCGTCGAGGCAGGCCTGGAGCTTGAGCCGGTACTGCTGCCGGTCCGCCAGATCCGCCCGAGTCGCCACGACCTTCTCGCCCACGGTCCCCTCCTCCTGACCCACCCGGCCGTCCGACCGTGCCAGCATCATGCCCACCTCGAAGATCGATACCCGAATGCTTGTACTGGCTTGCAATGCAAGGGAACTGACGCCCATTCAGTGCATCTGTGGACTTGCCCGACGCCACGGCCTGTGATAAACAGATCACCCTGCGCATTTGTTCGATGAATTCGAGGAATCCGCACTGCGCTCCGGCCGGTTCCTCCCGCCACGAGGCACTCCTCGACGGCGGCGACCGCGCCGGCTCCGCGATCTTGCACAACCGGACACGGCCAGGCCCGTCACCGACGACGCACCGCGCCACGCCGGTATGCCGCACTCGCACGCCGATCTCGCTTGGAGAGGCGGACCCCGCCATGACCCTGCAAACCCCCCAGCCCCCACCGAGCGCCCTGCGCGCGGTCCTGGGCGCGCTCGACTCGGACACCGCCCTGCGCCAGCCCGCCGCCGCAGCGCTGCGTCACCCGACCGGACCACTGCTCCCCGCGCATCCGCTCGCGGTGCACGTCCTGGACGGGCCACGCCCCGAGCTCACCGCCGCCCGCCGGACCGGCTGGCGCTTCCTGATCAAGGACGGCGCCGAGGTGACCGCCGCCGCCGAGGTGGTGCAGAGCCCCGAAGGCCACACCTTCTCCCACTTCACCGCCGGCCCCTACCTCTCGTCGACCGTCCGCGCGCTGCGCGAGGCCTGGCAGCTCGCCCAGAGCTCCCGCGTCCGCTGCCAGCCCCGGCTGCTCACCTTCCCCGGCCAGTACGCGACGGCGCTCTGGCTGCACAGCCCCGACGCCGGCCCGCCCGGCGACCTGCTGATCCCGCTCGCCCCGGCTCCGCTCGGCGTCACCGCGCACCGCGCCCACCCGGCCGACGAGCTGCTGCCGCTGCTCGTCCGCGCCCCGCTCTCCCGGCCGGTGCTGCTCGGCTCCACCTGAGACCGCGCTACCGCGCGGCCCCGTCCACCGCCGCCGGGCCACCCGCCCGGCGGCCCTTCACCACGCCCTGCGTGAGGCCCTGCGTCAGGCTCTTTCGTCAGGCCGGGCCTCAGGCCGACCCCATGCGCGCCCGCGCCCCGGGCCTCACCCGAATGGCCACCACCCGCAGGGGCCATCCGCAATGGCCCCACCAGGCCATCTCACGACTGGCCCATCGGTGCGTGTTTTGCTCCCGGGCCCACCTGAACGGGTGATCTCTGCCCGGGACTTGTGGCGCATGTCACCAAATCGCTGCGCGCGCGTCCGCAGATGCCGACACTGGGAACCAGCGTGGAAGGACCACCTGTCCTACCCACTTGAGCGCCGGTCCACACCTGGTCGGCGTAGCGGACAGGATCCGACTACCGCGGCGGCCCCGGACGGCAGCACCCTCCGGGACCGCACCACGGGGAGGATCGCAGAGCGAAGCGAGGGTACGCGTATGTGCCAGCACCGTCCTGAATGCCCGTCGGCCGAGTCCGAGGACCGCGAGGCGGCCGTGCCGGTGGCTTGCCACCCGGAGCAGGGCTGGAGCCTGCTCTGCAACGGCGTCGTCCTGTTCGAGGACACCGGAGAGCTGCTGCCCGACGGCCGGGTGATCGCGCCGCGCCGCCCCGTCGCCCACGCGGCCTGAGACCTCCGGCGCCGGAACGACCGGCCGGCGCCGGAACGACCGGCCGGCGCCGGAACGACTGACCGGCATCGGGCACGCCCGGGCCGCCCAGGACAGGGCCCCGGCAGAAGCGTTCTGCCGGGGCCCTGCCCTGTGTACGCGCCCTGGGATCAGACGCCGTTCTGGGATCAGACGCCGTACTCGTCCAGCGGCGGGCAGGAGCAGACCAGGTTGCGGTCGCCGTACGCCCCGTCGATCCGGCTCACCGGCGGCCAGTACTTGTCCGCCGGGTTCACGCCGGCCGGGAAGACCGCCTCCTGCCGCGAGTAGCCGTGCGCCCAGTCGCCGGCCAGGGTGGCGGCGGTGTGCGGGGCGTTGCGCAGCGGGTTGTCCTCGGCCGCCCACTCGCCCGAGCCGACCTTGTCGATCTCGGAGCGGATCTCGATCATCGCGTCGCAGAACCGGTCGATCTCGTGCAGGTCTTCGGACTCGGTCGGCTCGATCATCAGCGTGCCGGCCACCGGGAAGGACATCGTCGGCGCGTGGAAGCCGTAGTCGATCAGGCGCTTGGCGATGTCGTCCACCGTCACGCCCGTCTCCTTGGTCAGCGGGCGCAGGTCGATGATGCACTCGTGCGCGACCAGCCCGCCCGGGCCGGTGTAGAGCACCGGGAAGTGCGGCGCCAGCCGCTTGGCGATGTAGTTGGCGTTCAGCACCGCGACCTGGGTCGCGTGCTTCAGGCCCTCGCCGCCCATCAGCCGCACGTACGCCCAGGAGATCGGGAGGATCGCCGCCGAGCCCCAGGGCGCGGCCGAGATCGGGCCGACACCGGTGGCCGGGCCGGCCTCCTCCTGCAGCGGGTGGTTCGGCAGGTACGGCGCCAGGTGGGCGCGCACCGCGACCGGGCCGACGCCCGGGCCGCCGCCGCCGTGCGGGATGCAGAAGGTCTTGTGCAGGTTCAGGTGCGAGACGTCCGCGCCGAACTTGCCCGGCTTGGCCAGGCCGACCAGGGCGTTCAGGTTGGCGCCGTCCACGTACACCTGGCCGCCGGCCTCGTGCACCAGGGCGCAGATCTCGGTGATCTGGGTCTCGTAAACGCCGTGGGTCGACGGGTAGGTGACCATCAGCACGGACAGGTTGTCGCGGTGCTGCTCGATCTTGGCCTTCAGGTCCTCGACGTCCACGTCACCGTCGACCAGGGTCTTCACCACGACCACGCGCATGCCGGCCATCACCGCGGAGGCGGCGTTGGTGCCGTGCGCGGAGGACGGGATCAGGCAGACGTCGCGCTGGGTGTCGCCGTTGGCGTGGTGGTAGGCGCGGACGGCCAGCAGGCCGGCCAGCTCGCCCTGGGAGCCGGCGTTCGGCTGGATCGAGACGGCGTCGTAACCGGTGACCTCGACCAGCTGCTGCTCCAGCTGGCGGATCAGGGTCAGGTAGCCCTGGGCCTGGTCGATCGGCGCGAAGGGGTGCAGCTGGCCGAACTCCGGCCAGGTCACCGCCTCCATCTCGGTGGTCGCGTTGAGCTTCATGGTGCAGGAGCCCAGCGGGATCATGCCGCGGTCGAGCGCGTAGTCCCGGTCCGACAGGCGGCGCAGGTAGCGCAGCATGGCGGTCTCCGAGCGGTGGCTGTGGAAGACGGGGTGGGTCAGGTACTCGTCCTCGCGCAGCAGCGCGGCGGGCAGCGTCTCGGCGGCCTCGGCGACCTCCACGGCGGGGACGCCGAACGCGGCCCAGACGCCGGCCAGGTGCTCGCGGGTGGTGGTCTCGTCGGTGGAGACGGAGATCCGGTCCGCGCCGTCCTGGTGGACGTTGATGCCGTGGGTGCGGGCGGCGGCGGCGATCTCGGCGGCGCGGCCCGGGACGACGGCGGTGACGGTGTCGAAGAACTCGCCGTGCAGCAGCTCGACGCCGCCGGCCCGGAGGCCCTCGGCGAGAGCGGCGGCGTAGCGGTGGGTGCGCCGGGCGATGTCGGCCAGGCCGTCCGGGCCGTGGTAGACGGCGTACATCGAGGCCATCACGGCGAGCAGCACCTGGGCGGTGCAGATGTTGCTGGTGGCCTTCTCGCGGCGGATGTGCTGCTCGCGGGTCTGCAGCGCCAGGCGGTAGGCGCGGTTGCCGTCGGCGTCGACGGAAACGCCGACCAGGCGGCCGGGCAGCGAGCGGGCGTACTCGGCGCGCACCGACAGGTAGCCGGCGTGCGGGCCACCGAAGCCCATCGGCACGCCGAAGCGCTGCGAGGTGCCGCAGGCGATGTCGGCGCCCAGCGCACCCGGGGACTTGAGCAGGGTCAGCGCCAGCAGGTCGGCGGCCACGGCGACGATCGCGCCCAGCCCGTGCGCCTGCTCGATCACCGGGGCGAGGTCGCGGACCACGCCGGTGGCACCCGGGTACTGCAGCAGGAGGCCGAAGACGCCGCGTTCGGCGACCTCGGCCGGAATGCCGTCGGACAGGTCCGCGACGACGACCTCGACACCGGTCGGCACGGCGCGGGTGTTGATCACGGCGATGGTCTGCGGCAGGGTCTCGGCGTCGACCAGGAAGACGCCGCCCTTGACCTTGGTGACACGGCGCGCCAGCGCCATCGCCTCGGCGGCCGCGGTGCCCTCGTCCAGCAGCGAGGAGCCGGAGGTGGGCAGGCCGGTCAGGTCGGAGACCAGGGTCTGGAAGTTGAGCAGCGCCTCCAGGCGGCCCTGCGAGATCTCCGGCTGGTACGGGGTGTAGGCGGTGTACCAGGCCGGGTTCTCCATGACGTTGCGCAGGATCACCGGCGGGGTGAAGGTGCCGTAGTAGCCCAGGCCGATCATCGGCTGGAGCACCTGGTTGCGGCTCGCCAGCTCGCGCAGCTCGGCGAGGACCTGCGCCTCGCTGCGGCCGGCGGGCAGGTCCAGGGCGGTGATGGAGCGGATCGCCTCGGGAACGGCGGTGGCGGCGAGCTCGTCCAGGGAGCCGTAGCCGACGGAGGCCAGCATCTTCTCCTGGGCGGCGGCGTCGGGGCCGATGTGGCGGTTCTCGAAGGGGCTGGCCGACTCGAGCTCGGTGAGGGTCGAGGCGCCGGTGGGGCGTCCCGCGTTCGGCTGGGCGTTCATGGTGGTCGAGGCCTCCTGGTCACGGACCGGCGGGGGCACGCACGCCGACGGGCCTTCCGCTGCGGACGGCGGAACGGCTCGGGCGGACGAACCCGAAAGGCCTCCCCCTCTGTCATCGGGACCTGAGAGCTTCGCCCGCACGTCGCGCTGTCGGCGCTTCGTCGGCTTGCACCGTCGGTGAGGGTGGTGATCGTCGGCTTCCGCGCCGGCGATCCTGCCCTGCTTTCCAGAGTGACCTAGCCCGCACGGTACGGATGCCTGAGAGATTCCGGGGAGGGTTTGCTCCTTCGGCGCCCCGACCAGCGGTTTTCGCGGTCGTGGACTCTCCCGAGCGGGCTCGGCGGTCGCCGCCCAGGGTACCAGCGGGAGGCCTTCCGATCACGGGTGCGTCTGGTCACTCGAGGTCTACGCGCGTCCCCCGGACGGCCCAGCACCAAGCCCGTCCGGCGCACCCCGGTCGCGTCGGTCCCATTCATGCCTTTTGGTGTGAAGTGGCGGACGGGACGGGTGCTCCGACCGCCGTACCTGCGGGAGTTCCGTAGGCGCAGCGGACTGGAGGAAAGAGTGCAGACCGACATCGACCCCCGGGATCTCATCGGCCACAAGGCGGTCGACCGCAACGGCGACAAGATCGGCACGGTCGACGAGGTGTACCTGGACGACTCGACCGGCCAGCCCGAATGGGCGGCCGTGCGGACCGGCATCTTCGGCCGGGACGCCTTCGTCCCGCTCACCACGAGCGAGTTCTCGGGTGACGAGCTCCGGGTGCCCTACGACAAGTCGCTGGTCAAGGAGTCGCCGGACTTCGGCGTGGGCCAGCACCTGTCGCCGGCCCAGGAGCTCCAGCTCTACCGCTACTACGGCCTCGACACCCCGGTGGACGCCCACGCCGCCACCGAGGAGCCCGCCCGGACCGCCCACCAGCCCGACCTCGACTTCGGCAACACGCCGGTCGTCGCGGCGGCGGCCACCACGACCGCCACGCCGTTCGCCTTCCACTCCGCCGAGCCGGGTCCGACCGCGGTCGCCGCCCCCGGCACCGTCGGCACCGACACCACCACCACGGAGACCCACGTGCCGACCCCCTCCGCCCCCGCCATGGCGGCCGCCCCGCTCGTCGAGCCGAGGCCGCAGCCCGCGCCGGCCGCGCCCGCCCCCGTGCCCACCCCCGCGCCGGCGCCCGCGCCTTCCGCCGAGGCCGGCACCTCGGCCCTGACGGCCCCGGTCGAGATCACCTGTCGCGAGGAGCGGCTCGACATCACCACCGAGTGGCACGTCCTGGGCACCGCGAAGCTGCGCAAGTACGTGACCAGCGAGCAGGTCGAGCGCCGCGTCCCGGTGGTCCGCGAGCGGGTCCGCGTGGAGCGCGTGCCGGTCAGCGACGCCGAGCGCGCCACCCTGAGCGACAAGGAGATCGCCGAGGACGTCGAGGAGGTCACCCTCCGCGAGGAGCGCCCCGTGGTCCGCAAGTACCTGGCCCCGATCGAGCGGGTGCGCCTGGTCGTCGAGCGCTACACCGCCGAGGAGGTCGTCCAGGACGAACTGCGCCGCGAGCACGTCGAGATCCACGACGACAGCGCCCCGGCCACGAACGGCGCCCACCACGACTCCCCGCACCCCATCGTCTGACCCCCGCGACTCCCCCAGGGCCCCGGAATCCCTCCGGGGCCCTCGTCGTGTCCGGCCCCACTACCCCGCTTTGCCAAACCTTAACCGCTCGATATTTGACACTCTGAAGTATCTCCGGGCATATTTACTTCAGTTCATTCACTATGTACGGGAGGAAGCAACCGTGAGTGAGGCACCACAGCCCACCACCGCGGCCGAGAAGCAGAGCAGCGCCCGGGTCCTGCCGGCCCTCATCCTGGCGATGCTGTCGTTCAGCGTGGTGCAGACCGCGGTCGTCCCGATCCTGCCCTCGCTGGCCAAGGAACTGGACGTCTCCACGTCCAACATCACCTGGCTGATGACCGCCAACCTGCTCTCCGCAGCCGTGCTGACTCCTCTGCTGGGCCGCTTCGGCGACCTCCGGGGCCGTAAGCCCATGCTGCTCATCTCGCTGGCCGGCCTGGTCGCCGGATCCGCCCTGGCGGTCAGCACCCACTCCTTCACCTGGCTGGTCGTCGCCCGCGTCCTGCAGGGCGCCGGCGGTGGCGTGATGCCGCTGGCGATCAGCATCGTCCGCGACGAGCTGCCCAAGCGGAAGGTGACCGGCGGCGTCGCCGCCATCAGCGCCTCGATGGGCGTCGGCTCCGGCCTCGGCCTGGTGGCCACCGGCCTCCTGCTGGAGCACTGGAACTACAAGTCGATCTTCTGGATGGGCCTGGTCTTCGGCCTGATCGCGATCGCCCTGGTGGCCCTGCGTGTCCCGTCCGACCCGGTCACCGACAAGGACGGCGGCGCCGACCCGCTCGGCGCGATCACCCTGGCCGCCTGGCTCTCCGCCCTGCTGGTCGCGGTCAGCCAGGGCAACCACTGGGGCTGGACCTCCACCAAGACCCTCGGCCTGTTCGCCGTCGCCGCCGTGGTCGCACTGGTCTGGGGCATCATCGAGACCAAGGTCGCGCACCCGCTGGTGGACCTGAAGATGATGTCCCGCCCGGCCGTCGCCTTCACCAACCTGGCCGGTCTGCTCATCGGCTTCGGCATGTACGGCTCGTTCATGGTCATCAGCAACTTCTCCCAGACCCCGGAGAAGCTGGCCCACTACGGCTTCACCGCGACCGTCCTGCACGCCGGCGTGATGCTGCTGCCGTCCGCGATCGGCTCGATGGTGGCCGCCCCGCTCGGCGCCATGCTGATCGCCCGCCGCGGCCCCCGTCTGCCGCTGGTCCTCGGTGGTGTCCTCGGCGCCATCGCGATGGCCTACCTGGCCCTGCGTCACAGCCACGAGGGCGACATCTACACCGCCTCCGCCATCTTCGGCCTCGGCATCGGCCTCGCCTTCGCCGCGATGCCGGCCTTCATCAACGGCGCCGTCCCGGTCGAGCAGAGCGGCATCGCCAACGGCATGAACTCCGTGCTGCGCACCGTCGGTGGCGCGATCGGCACCGCCGTGATGACGGCGATCCTGACCGGCGACACCATGAAGCTGCCGATCAAGATCCAGGTGCTGCTGCCCACCCTGGACGCCTACAAGCACGCCTTCTGGGCCACCGCCGTGGTCTGCATCGTCGCCGGTGCCGTCCCGTTCCTGATCCGCACCGCCAAGCCGGTCGCGGCCGCCCCGGGCGGCTCGGCCCCGCAGGACTCCAGCACCCAGCTGGTCAAGACCGACGCCTGACGAGGCGTCCGGCCCGCGCGCTCAGGGACAGGGCGCGCGGCCCCCGGCCTCCGCACGTCGCGAGGGCATCACGAACGCGCGGAGTCCGGCACGGTATGCGGCCCCACCCGGTGACCACCGGGTGGGGCCGTTCCACGGCCAGAGCCCATCAGCCGCCACGGGCCCGAGCGCCTCAGCCTTCCGAAGGCTCCGGCCCTTCCGCGCCCTCCGCCTCGTCCGCGCCGCCCTCCACCTGCCGCAGCGGCAGCGGCCGGGCCGGTTCCAGCGCCGGGTCGTCGACCGCGAAGGTCCGCACCCGCCCCGGTCCGCTCCAGGGCGTCTCGAACCGTACGGTGACCCGCCCGACCCCGCTGCCCTGCACCCACCCCGGCCCGAACTCGCCGTGGTGGACGTCCTGTCCGGGCAGCCAGCGCCGCACCACGACCTCCTCCGGCTCCTGCTCGGCCTCCGCCGCCTCGACCGCCTCGGCGTGCTCCGCCGCCTCCTCGCGCAGCGCCTGCGCGAACAGGTCCTCCTGGGTGTAGTCGGCCAGCTGCGCCACGCCCACCCCCAGCAGCCGGACCCCGCCGGTGATGTCCACCTGCTCGGCCAGCCGGCGCGCGGTCGCGGTGATCACCGCCTCGTCGTCCGTCGGCCCGCCGAGCGTCTCCGAGCGGGTCAGCGTCGAGAAGTCGAACCGCCGGACCTTCAG
Source organism: Kitasatospora sp. NPDC029312 (assembly GCF_055569215.1). NCBI lineage: Bacteria > Bacillati > Actinomycetota > Actinomycetes > Kitasatosporales > Streptomycetaceae > Kitasatospora > Kitasatospora sp. NPDC029312. The sequence goes on from NZ_JBVHXY010000020.1 coordinate 115,698, forward strand.
CACCACCGTCCGCCCGGAGCGCCCCGCCGCCCGCAGCCGCCGCACGCACCGCGCGGCCAGCGCCTCCACCTCGCGCAGCACCCGGTCCCGGTCGGCCAGGTCCACCTCGTAGGTGTCCTCCACCGAGACGGACTTGGCGTCCTGGTCGGCGATCACCGGCCGCTCGTCCAGCCCTATCGACATCTGGTGGATCCCCGCGCCGTGCGCCCGGCCGAGCAGCGCGACCAACTCCGCCTCACCCGCCTCCGCGAGGTCCGCCACCGTACTCAGCCCGGCCCGGCGCAGCACCTGCTCGGTGGCCGGCCCGATCCCGGGCAGCGCCCGGACCGGCATCGGCCCGAGCACGGCCCGCTCCTGCCCCGGCTCGATCAGCACCAGCCCGTCCGGCTTGGCCTGCTCGGAGGCGATCTTCGCCATCAGCTTGGAACCCGCCGCCCCGACCGAACCCGTCAGCCCGGTGAAGCGGTGGATGTCCGCCCGCAGGTCCTCCGCCAGGGCGAGCACCAGCCGCTCACCCGTCTCGTGGTCCGCCTCCACCAGCGCGGGCCCGTACGGACCGGCCTCCAGGTCGACGAAGGCCTCGTCCAGGCTGAGCGGCTGCACCAGCGGCGACAACTCCCGCAGCAGCCCCATCACGATCTCGCTGTTCTGCCGGTAGGCCTCGAAGCGCCCGGCCAGGAAGGCCGCGTTGGGGCACAGCCGCCGCGCCTGCGCCATCGGCATCGCCGAGTGCACCCCGAACCGGCGCGCCTCGTAGGAGGCGGTGGAGACGACCCCGCGACCGCCGAGGCCGCCGACGACCACCGGCTTGCCGCGCAGACTCGGCTTGGCCGCCTGCTCCACCGCCGCGAAGAAGGCGTCCATGTCGAGGTGGATGATGCTCGGCAGAGATCGCACCCGCCGATCATCGCGCACGGGTCCGACAGTGCGTGCGAACCCGGCCGCGGCCCTGCGGCCGGGCCGGCGGCTACGGCCTGCCCGCCGCCTCCGCCAGCGCCTTCGGGATGCCGTCCTCCTCGGGCCCCAGCAGCTCCGGGTCCGGCCGCAGCCAGGCGTTCACCGCCGCCTTGCCCGCCCCGGCGATCTCCCGCAGCCCGCCGTACAGCCAGGTCGCGTCGTGCACCTCCGGCACCCCGACCGCGTACGAGCGGATGCCGGCCGCCTCGCACAGCGCCAGCGCCCGCCGGACGTGGAAGTCCTGGCTGACCAGCACCGCGCGGTCCACCCCGAAGATCCGGTGCGCCCGGGTGCAGGAGTCCCAGGTGTCGAAACCGGCGTAGTCCCGGACCACCCGCCCCGCCGGCACCCCGTGCTCGGTCAGGTACCGGTACATCGCGTCCGGCTCGTCGTAGGAGAGCCTCCCGTTGTCCCCGGTCACCAGGATGGCCCGCACCTTCTCCTCCCGGTACAGGTCCAGCGCCGCCGTGAGCCGGTGCTCCAGGTACGGCGAGGGCTTGCCCTGGTCCAGCCCCGCTCCGAAGACCACCGCCACCGGCGCGGACGGCGCGCTCTCCACCGTGCCCACCCGGTCCCCCGCCGCGAACCACAGCCAGGCGCTCGGGGCCAGCGCCAGCGAGCAGAGCACCGTCGTCACCTGGAAGACCCGGCGCTGTGTCCGCCGCTCCCCCAGTCGCGCCCGCGTTCCCGCGGCGCGGCGCCGCAGCATCCCCGCCATCCCGGTGCCGACCCCCACGTGCCCTCCCTCGATCGTCCCACCGGGCAACACGACGAGGCCGTGGGGGGGGGGGGGGGGGGGGGGGGGGGGGGGGGGGCGGGGGGGGGGGGGGGGGGGGCGAGAGAGGGGGGGGGGT
>NZ_JBVHXY010000020.1:117518-127220 GCF_055569215.1 Kitasatospora sp. NPDC029312
TCTTCCCCCCCTATTCTCCCCGCACAAAAACGGGACCGGCGACCCCCCCCCCCCCCCCCTCCCCCCCCCCCCACGGCCTCGTCAAAACCGGTCACGCACCACCGGCGTGGCCCGCGACCGACGCCTCGTCAGACCGCCCGGTTGCGCCGCTGCGCCAGCTCGTCCGCCGGGTCGTGCCCGACCAGCGTCTCGCCGGTGTCGGTCCGCTCCGCGTGCAGCCGCCCGAGGGTCAGCTCCAGCTCCCGCCAGACAGCCCCCACCGCGATGCCGAACACCCCCTGACCGCTCTTCAGCAGATCGACCACCTGCTGCGGCGTGGTGCACTCGTACACCGTCGCCCCGTCGCACATCAGCGTCAGCCCGGCCAGGTCGCCCTGGTCGGCGGACTGCAGATGGGCGACGGCCACCCGGATGTTCTGCAACGAGACGCCCGCGTCCAGCAGCCGCTTCACGATCTTGAGCAGCAGGACGTCCCGGAAGCTGTAGAGCCGCTGGCTGGTCGCCGGGTACGCCGTCCGGACGCTGGGCTCCAGCAGTCCGGTCCGGGCCCAGTAGTCCAGCTGGCGGTAGGTGATCCCGGCCGCCGCGCAGGCCGTCGGGCCGCGGAAACCGAGCAGTTCGGACGTCGGCGCCAGCCGCTCGATCGCGGGCTGGCCCGCCTGCACGGCCGGGAACCTGCCCACGCGCGGCAGGTCGGTCACGGTACGAGCGGTGCGGGGTACGTGCACGGCGCACAGGCCTCCTGCGGCCGCGTCATCGCCGGTGCTGCTCATGCCTACCTCCGTCCACTTGTGCTGCGGGCAACCCGACTGCGGGCATCGGTCACCCGGACAGCCACTCCTGACGGTAGGCAGTCCCCTATGACCCGTCAACGATCGCCACGCCGGGGTAGACAGACCACGTCACTCAGGAGAGTGGTTTTTCGTGCCCCTAGTGTGGGTAGATGGACGGTTTTTGGCAAAACGGCGAGTGAAACGGCCGATCGGGCCCGTCCGCGCTACTGCGGACCGCCGCCCCCGAAGTCCTCGGGTGACACCTGGTCGAGGAACTCGCGGAACTTCTCGACCTCGTCCTCCTGCTCGTCCGGGATCGCGATGCCCGCCTCGGCGAGCACCTCCTCGCTCCCGTAGATCGGCGTGCCGGTGCGCAGGGCGAGCGCTATCGCGTCGGAGGGCCGGGCGCTGACCTCGACCCCGCCGGCGAACACCAGCTCGGCGTAGAACACGCCCTCCCGCAGATCGGTGATCCGGACCTCGGTGAGCTGCTGGCCGAGCGCCTCCAGGACGTCCTTGAACAGGTCGTGCGTCAGCGGGCGCACCGGAGTCATGCCCTGCTGGGCGAAGGCGATCGCGGTCGCCTCGCCGGGGCCGATCCAGATCGGCAGGTAGCGATCTCCCCCGACCTCCCGCAACAGCACGATCGGCTGGTTGGAAGGCATCTCCACTCGGACACCCACGACGTCGAGCTCATTCACACAGGCAACCCTATGGCTCCGCTCCCGGATATGAAAGCGCAGGGCCGACGCCGCTGGTCAGCGCGGTGCACCCGGGCGCCGACCGGCTGCTCCCGCGGCTATCCGCGGGTCCGCAACCCGGCCTGGACCATCGCCGCGTGCAGGCGTACCGACAGCGTCGCCAGCTCCCGCGCGGTGGCCTCCGCGTGGGCCCGGGTCTGCGGGTTCCGGTGCCGCCGCAGCGGCGCCACCACCTGCTCCACCAGCGAGACCTCGCGGTCGGCCGCCGCCTTCATGGCCCTCAGGTGCCGCGGCTCCAGCCCGTACCGGCCGAGCTCCGCGACCAGCCGGGCCACCTGCAGCGCCTCGCCGTCGTAACCGCCGTCCGGACCGGGCGCGACCAGGCCGTACGCCTCCCACTCCGCGAGTTCCCGCTCCCCGGCTTCGGCCGCGGCCAGCAGTTCGGCGCGCCCCAGCCGGACGCCGGAGTGGGCCTCGCCGGAGGCCACCAGCTCGCGGTCGGCCTCCTCCAGCGGCCCGGGCCGGGCCTCGGCGGCGGGCGGCAGCGCGGGCGGGGCCTCGCCGCGCTCGATCGCGTCCAGGTGCTCGCGGATCACCCGCAACGGCAGGTAGTGGTCCCGCTGCATCCGCAGCACGTAGGCCAGCCGCTCGACGTCGGCCGGGCTGAACTTGCGGTACCCCGAGGGCGTGCGCTGCGGCTCCACCAGTCCCTCCGCCTCCAGGAAGCGGATCTTGGAGATGGTCACCTCGGGGAAGTCGTCACGCAGGAAGGTCAGCACCGCGCCGATGCTCAGCAGTTCGTCGCCGCCGCGCCGCCGCCCGGCGGCCCGGTCCGGCCGGACGGGCTGCCTGGGGCCCGCGACCACCCCGCGCCCGACCCGGTCCGCCTGCGGACCGGACGACGACGCGGGGATGGCCGCCCCGAGAGAAGAAGGGGTATCGCTGCTCACTCGGGCTCCTGCCGACGTTGGTTTCAGTACCCCCGGTTGTGGCCGGCGAAGAACACCAGCCGGTACTTACCGATCTGCACCTCGTCGCCGTTGTTCAGCGGCACCTCGTCGATCCGCTCCCGGTTGACGTAAGTGCCGTTCAGGCTGCCCACGTCCGCGACGCTGAAGCCGGACGGGGTGCGGCGGAACTCCACGTGGCGCCGCGAGACCGTGACGTCGTCCAGGAAGATGTCGCCCTGCGGGTGACGGCCGGCCGTGGTGACGTCCGAGTCCAGCAGGAAGCGGCTGCCCGAGTTCGGGCCGCGCTGCACGATCAGCAGGGCCGAGCCCGGCGGCAGCGCGTCGATCGCCTGCAGCACCTCGGCCGACAGGGCCGGCGTGGTGCCGGTGCCGGTGGTCGCGGTGGGGTCGTGGGACTCCAGGCCGGAGATCGAGATGGTCGAGGTGGTCTCCGCGGCCCCCTCGGGCAGCGGGCCCCCGCGCAGCGCCGTACCGCAGTTGGAACAGAAGCGGGCCGCGGCCGGGTTCTGGTTGCCGCACCTGGGGCACGGAATGGGGCCAGCCATGTTCACAGCCTCCTGGCGCGGCACACCCGACGGGTTGTGCCCGGCGTACGGGTCCGGGGCAAACCCTCCACCAGAGGTTGAGGGTCCTGACGGGAAACCTATGCGCGGGTCGCCGGAGGGGTCAACCGACGCGCCGTAGCCCGCCGGGTTGCCCGCGTACTGGGCGGCGCCGCCGTCCCGGTACAGCTGCTGTCCGGCGTACGGCGCGGCCTCGGGGGCCGGGCGCATGCCCGGCACGGCGGGCTCGTCCTCCGACCGGCGGTGCCGGGCGGTGGGCGCCTCGACGGCGGCCGCGTCCCGGCCCTTGTTGCGACCGAACAACTTCGAGAAGAAACTCACGGGCGAATCCCCTTGCGTGTGACAGACCCGCCCGCGGGGCAGGGTGAGAACCTCGGACAGGCTGCGGGCCCGGTTGCGGCCCGGGCCTGCTGGAGTGGTACTCCGACGTTTGGTGCTGCGGTTGGTGCTAGGGAGCGTACTGGTGCGAACCAGTCTCTCCCACGCGACGGCGGCGCCCCGCACCGGGTGCCGCCGGCCCCTGACGGGCCGTTCGTCGGGCGCCCCGTCACTTCGAAGCCGGCTTGGCGTACTGCGGCGTCTTCAGATCCACGAGGGCGTCCACGACCACCTTCTGCTGCTGGGCGATCGTCGCCCGCGCCTGGTGGCTCTCCAGAGTACGGACGACACCGCCCGGAATGTTCAGCGCGGGAGTCAGGTCCTGCGGGTTCCCCACGACGGTGAACCGATAGGGCGGCGCGACCTTCTTCCCGTCGATCTGCACCCCGCCGCCCGACAGGTCGGTGAAGTAGGTGTTGACCACCACGCGCACATCGTTGATCTGAATCGCCTCCGCCCCCGCCGCTCGAAGTTCCTGCAGGGTGTCCAGCAGCATATCCGCCTTCACCTGCCCTTGGGGATCATCGACCGTGAGTACGATGCCCGGACCAGTGGCTTTGACCGTACCGGCCAGCACACCGAGTTCCGTCATCTTCTTCCTGGTCTGCTCCTGGGCCTCCTTGGCCTGGTTGGAGCTGTTCTCCAACTTCGCCAAGGACTGCTCGAGCTCGGCCTTCTCCTGCTGGAGACGCTGCTGACGGCTGTCCAGTTCGTCGAGGATCCGGACCAGGTCCTCCTGCCGGGCACCGCGCAGCTGGTTGTGGTGGTCGTTGGTCGAGCGCACCTGGATCGCCAGCCCCAGGCCGAGCGAGAACAGCAGCAGCGCCACCACCAGCTGCCCGCGCGAAAGCCGCGGCGGCCACAGCGCGGCCTTCAGCCGCCGCCGGCCGGCGTGCCGGTCCTCCGCGGGCGGCTGCCCGTCGGCTTCCGGTTCCGCGGCGTCAGCGGCCTCCGGCTCACCGGTGTCAGCGGCCTCCGGCTCAGCGGGCTCGGCCTCGGTGGACGCGGGCTCGGCGGGGGCGGGCTCGGCGGGGGCGGACTGGGCGGGCACCGGCTCGGCCTCGCTCTGCGACGCGGCCTCCGTCCCGGCCCCGGGTTTGGACCCGGCCTCGGACCTCGACTCCTCGACCGCCGTCCCGGCTTCCTCATCAGCCTCCGTATCGGCCTCCGCAGCAGGCGCGGACTCCGCCTTGCTCAGCCGCACCACCGGCTGCGGCTGGGCCCCGGCCTCGTGTTCGGCCTCGGCGCCGGCCTCCCGGTCCGGCTTCTCCTGCTCCGCCGCCGTCTCGCGGCCCGGCTCAGGCACGGAAGACATGGCGCCGGATCGCAGCCGCGTTGGAGAAGATGCGGATGCCGAGGACGACGACGACACCGGTGGACAGCTGCGAACCGACGCCCAACTGGTCACCGAGGAAGACGATCAACGCCGCGACCACCACGTTCGACAGGAACGAGACGATGAACACCTTGTCGTTGAAGATCCCGTCCAGCATCGCCCGGACACCGCCGAACACCGCGTCCAGCGCCGCCACCACGGCGATCGGCAGGTACGGCACGACGGCGTCCGGCACCTCGGGCTGGACGAAGAGCCCGACGACCACCCCGATCACGAGACCCAGTACGGCAATCACGGTCTAGCTGCTCCTGTCCCTGTCGTGGACTTGGTGGATCCGGTGGACGGACGCCGCTTGGGGGTCGGACCACCGCTGTGGGCGGATGGTGAAACGGACGCGGTCGGGCTTTCCGAGGTTCCGGGCCCGCCGGAGGGAGTGCCGCTCGGCCCGGCCGACGCGGCCGCCGACGACGTGGCCGTGGGCGAGCCGCCGGGCGCGGGAGTGGGCTCGGGGGTGACCGGCTGGGCGGTCCGCAGCGTCACCCCGACCGCCGCCGGCAGCGTCAGGCTCTTCTGGGTGGAGAGCGTCGACTTGATGCCGTACTTCTCCTGCAGCAGCCGCAGGTACTGCCCCGCCATGTCGTTCTCGAAGGCCGCGAGCAGCTTCGGACCGTCCCCGATCGCCTGGATGTTGTACGGCGGGACGAGCGGCCGGTTGTCCACCAGCACCGCCTCGCCCGCGGCGCGGATCGCGGACAGCGCGGTCAACCGCTGGCCGTTGATCGACACGGCCTCCGCGCCCGAGCCCCAGAGGCCGTTCACCACCAGCTGCAGGTCCCGGTCGCGCAGCCGCCCGCTGTTGGAGAAGCCCTGGCCGGCCCTCGGATCGACATTGCCCCCGCTCCCCGTCCCCGGGGCGTCCTCCAGCACGAGTTTGACCCCCGGCCCGGTGACCTCCCCCAGGCCGACGGTGCCGGTCAGGCCGCCCGCGTCGCCGTCTCCCGAGGGGAAGGCCTGCTGCTGAGCGCCCTCCACCTTGCGCCGCAGCTCCTGGACCTGCTGCTGGAGCTTGTCGGCCGACCCGTTGCTGTCGTTGATCCGGTGGATCAACGCGTCCCGCTCCTTGGCGAGGGTGGGCTCCGCCTCGTGCGCGTTCACCGCGCCGACCGTCACCACGGCACCGACCAGCGCCAGTCCGGCGCCCAGCGTGAGCAGACCCCGCAGGGTCCGGGGTATCCGGCTGTCGTGGTCACCACCGCGCGCGGCGGCCGCCTCCGCGTAGCCCTCGTCCAGGCTGTGGTCCATCACGTTCGTCAGCAGGGACATCGAGGCGTCCGGACGGTTGTACCGTCCGTTCGGGGCACTCGGTGTCGGCGTCGCTGGCATGCGGACCATCGTCCCATGCGCGCGAGGGGCCTCGTACACGGCCCCTGAGCTGCACACCCGGTGCACAGACTACGGAAAGTGACGGCCGCTTCCGATGATGTGAAAACGGACGGTGGGGCGCGCGGACCACGCCGCACGCCCCGCCGATCAGGGCACTCGTCCCCTCAGGGCGTCACCGCCCCGCGCTGTCGACCACCGCCGCCCACTCGTCCAGCAGCGCCTCGGTGGCGTCGTCGTCCGGGCCCTCGGCCCACAGGTGGGTGACCGCCTCCGCCGGGTCCGGCAGCACCAGCGTCCAGCGACCGTCCGCCTCGACCACCCGGACACCGTCCGTGGTGTCCAGCCGTCGGCTGCCGGCCGCCTCCACCACCGAACGCATGACCATGCCCTTGGCCGCCCACGGCGTCGCGATGTCCCGGCGCCGGATGTGCGCCTGCGGGATCCGGGCGTCGATCTGACTCAGCGTGAGCTGGGTCCGGGCCACCAGGCCGACCAGCCGGACGAAGGCCGCCGCGCCGTCCAGCACACCGCTGAACTCGGGCACCACGAAACCGCCGCGCCCGTCCCCGCCGAACACCGTGCCCTCGGCGGAGGCCGCCTTGGCCAGGTCGTCCGGCGTCGTCGTGGTCCAGATGACCTGGGTGCCGTGGTACGCCGCGACCTGCTCCGCGATCCGGGTCGTGGTCACCGGCAGCGCCACCTGCCCGCTGCGCCGCTCGGCCGCGACCAGGTCCAGCAGCACCAGCAGCGCCCGGTCGTCATCGATCACCCGGCCCAGCTCGTCGACGAACGAGACGCGCTCGCCGACCGGGTCGAAGCGGACGCCGAACGCCGCCCGCGAGGAGGCCACCAGCTCACCGAGCCTGGCCAGCCCGACCCGGCGCTCTTCCGCGTCCTCGGTGGGCCGCGCTTCGTCCAGCCCGGTGGAGACGGTGAGCGCCTCGACCCCGAGCCGGCCGAGGATGCTGGGCAGAACCAGCCCGGCGCTGCCGTGCGCGGTGTCCACGACCACCTTCAGCCCCGCCTCGCGGACCCCGGTGATGTCCACCGCCCGCAGCAGGTTGCCCGCGTAGGAGTCGAAGACGCTGGACGGGAAGGTCAGGTCCCCGATCTCGCCGGGGAAGGCCCGGCGGTACTCCTGGCGCGCGTAGACGCGGTCGAGCTTGCGCTGCCCCGCCTGCGAGAGATCCGCGCCTCGCTCGTCGAAGAAGAGGATGTCCAGCGAGTCGGGCACCCCCGGCGTGGTCCGCAGGAAGATCCCGCCCGCACTCCCGCGTGCCGTGTGCTGCCGGGCCACCGGCATCGGCACGTTCTCCAGATCGCGGACGTCGATCGCGGAGGTCTGCAGCCCCGAGATCATCGCCCGTTTGAGCGCACGCGCACCCCGCGAGTGGTCACGCGCAATGGTGACGGTGGCGCCCTTCTTCAGCGTCGTGGCGTACGCGCCGGCCAGCCGCACGGCCAGCTCGGGGGTGATCTCGACGTTCAGCACGCCCGAGACCCCGCGGACCCCGAACAGGTGCTCCTGCCCGCGGGACTCCCAGATCACCGACGTGTTGACGACGGCGCCGGCCTCGATGGTCTTGAACGGGTAGACCCGGACGTTCGCCGCGATGATCGACTCCTCGCCGATCAGGCACTCGTCGCCGATCACGGCGCCGTCCTCGATCCGCGCGGCCCGCATCACGTCGGTGTTCTTGCCCACCACGCACCCGCGCAGATTGCTCTGCGGCCCGATGTACACGTTGTCGTGCACCACCGCCTTGTGCAGGAAGGCCCCGCGCTTGACCACCACGTTGCTGCCCAGCACCGTGTGCTCGCGCAGCTCCACGCCGGCCTCGACCTTGGCGTAGTCCCCGATGTACAGCGGCCCGCGCAGGACGGCCTCGGGATCGACCTCCGCCCCCTCGGCCACCCAGACGCCAGGGGAGATCTCGAAGCCGTCGAGCTCGACGTCGACCTTGCCCTCCAGGACGTCCGCCTGGGCCTTGCCGTAGCTCTCGTGAGTGCCCACGTCCTCCCAGTAACCCTCGGCGATGTACCCGTAGACCCGCTTGCCCTCCTTCAACAGCTGCGGGAAGACATCGCTCGACCAGTCGACGGACTCACCCGCCGCGACGTAGTCGAAGACCTCGGGTTCCATCACGTAGATACCGGTGTTCACCGTGTCCGAGAAGACCTGTCCCCAGGTGGGCTTCTCCAGGAAGCGCTCGACCCGCCCTTCCTCATCCGTGATCGTGATGCCGAACTCCAGGGGGTTCGGTACCCGGGTGAGACAGACGGTGACCAGAGCGTTCTTGCTGCGGTGATAGGCGATCAATTCAGAGAGATCGAAGTCGGTCAGGGCGTCACCGGAGATCACCAGAAAGGAGTCGTCCTTGAGGGCGTCCTCGGCGTTCTTGACACTCCCCGCAGTGCCTAGTGGCGTCTCCTCGTGGGCATACGTGAGATGCATGCCCAGTTCCTCACCGTCACCGAAGTAGTTCTTGACCAGTGAGGCCAGGAACTGCACGGTGACCACGGTGTCGGAGAGGCCGTGCCGCTTCAGCAGCCGAAGCACGTGCTCCATGATCGGCCTATTGGCGACCGGAAGCAGTGGCTTCGGCATGCTGGAGGTCATCGGGCGGAGTCGGGTTCCCTCGCCCCCTGCCATTACAACGGCTTTCATTACGGGTGCGTCCTCCTTAGCGGTGGTGGACCTGCGAGTCCATCAAACCGTTCCAGAGGGATCTCTACCCGGAAGGTCCCGTCCGACGCACCGATACGGCGTGGGACTTCTCTCAGATCGCGTCTCAGACGGTGGACGCCGAGGGCGCCGAGTCGGCCTTGACGATCTGGCGTGCCTGGACCGCGTAAAGAATCGCGGACCACCAGTACAGCGTGGTTCCCCACCAGATGAACGCCCAGCTCACCACCTCGGCCGGCCGCGCGATCCAACTGTCCACACTGCCGAGCAGCAGAAGCGGGAACGCGTACATCAGATTGAAGGTCGCGGCCTTGCCGAGGAAACTCACCTGCAGCGGACCGTAACCGTGCTTGTTCAGAATCGGCAGCAGCGAGGCGATAAACGCTTCCCGGGCCAGCAGAATCGCCGTCACCCACCAGGGCAGAATCTCACGCCACGTCAATCCGACCAGTGTGGACAGTACATAGAGCCGGTCCGCCAGCGGGTCCAGCAGCTGCCCCACCCGGCTGATCTGGCCCCACCGCCTGGCGAGCTTTCCGTCCAGGTAGTCACTGACTCCGCTGAGCGCCAGGATCAGCAGCGCCCAACCGTCGTTGTTGGGCCCGCCGAAGGCCGGCCACAGGATGAGCCAGAGAAAGAGCGGAACGCCGACCAGCCGGCCCATGCTCAGCAGGTTGGGGATGGTGAGGACGCGATCGGTCTGGACCCGCGTCTCCTGGACCTCCACCCGGGGCCTCCTGTCCTGTGTGATGACAATGCACGTTGACCCTACAACAGAGAAGCCCCCGTCCGGTTCACCCGGCGGGGGCTTCTCTCGAAGAATTGTTCGGCGGCGTCCTACTCTCCCACAGGGTCCCCCCTGCAGTACCATCGGCGCTGTGAGGCTTAGCTTCCGGGTTCGGAATGTAACC